>JBKBSH010000333.1:0-3063 GCA_046291795.1 Burkholderiaceae bacterium
GCCCCGTACGCGATGTTGGCCGCGATCGTATCGTCGAACAGCACGACGTCCTGCGACACCAGCGCGATCTGCGCGCGCAGGCTCGCCAGCCGCAGTTCGCGCGTCGGAATGCCGTCGAGCACGATCTCGCCCGCAGTCGGCTCGATGAAGCGCGGGATCAGGTTGATCAGCGTCGTCTTGCCCGCACCCGAGGGGCCGACGAGCGCGATCACCTCGCCCGGCGCCGCCTCGAGCGAGACGCCGTCGAGCGCGGGGTGAGCCGCACCCGGATAGCCGAACGACACGTCGCGCAACGCGATCGCGCCGCGCGCGCGTTCGATCGTCCGCGTTCCGGTATCCGCCTCCTCCTTCGAGTCGATCAGCGCGAACACGCTCTCGGCCGCGGCGAGCATCCGCGCCAGCGGTCCGTTCAGTCCCGCCAGGTGCCGCAGTGGCGGCAGCAGCAGCAGCGCCGCGGTCAGGAAGGTGATGAAATCGCCGGCCGAAAGCTGCGCCGTTCGCGCCTGCCACAGCGCCACGCCGATGACGAACGCGATGCCGACGGCGGCGATCACCTGCGTCACCGGGGTCGCGCCCGAGTAGCCGATCTGCATCCGCATCGCGAAGCGCCGCAGCCGCGCGTTGATCGCCGCGAAGCGCTCGGTTTCGTAAGCGTAGCCGTCGTAGATCTTGATGACGCGACCGCCTTCGTGCGCCTCCTGCACCGCGCGCGTCATCACGCCGACCATCGCCTGGTTCTCGAGGTTGAGCCGGCGCAGCCGCTTGCCGAACGCGCGCAGCACGAGCGCGATCGGCGGCGCGACCGCGAGCGTCACCAGCGTCAGTTGCCAGTTGTAGTACAGCAGCACCGCCAGCAGCGCGATCACGGTCAGCGAGTCGCGCACGGCGGTGGTCATCACCTCGGCCGCGAGGTTCAGCGCGTTGGTCGCCTCGTTGACGAACTTCGCGATCACCGATCCCGACGGCGTGTTCTCCAGTGTGGCCTGCGGCCAGCGCAGCAGCCGCGCGAACATCCGGCCGCGCAGTTCGACCAGCACGCCCTGCGAGACGCGGTTCAGCAGATACGTGCTGGCGAAACCGGACAGCCCGCGCAGCACGAACACGCCGACGAAGCCCACAGGCACCCAGATGCCCGCGGCGGCGTCGCGCCGATAGAAGCCCTGATCGAGCAGCAGCCCGGTCATGCGCGCGATCAGCGGCTCGGTGACGGCGGTCGCCAGCATCGCGACGACGGCGACCGCGAGCGCGGGCTTGTGCGCGAGGACGAGCCCCAGCATCCGGCGCAGGACCGGGTCGCTCGCGAGGCTCGTCCGCGACACCGGCGGGTCAGACGCCATCGAAAAGCGTTCCAGCGGTCAGGCGGCGCGCACGCGCCGGCTGCGGCGTGATCGGAAAGGCGTGGGGAGGCATCGCGGTTGTGCGGAGGTGGCCGGATAGATACAATTTTCCATTCCGTCATCGGCCGCGCGTAGTTTATAGGCGATCGGCCGCACGCCCCTGCGATGCCGACCGTCTTCGTCCGTCTGCCGAACCACCTCGGCGATGCCTGCATGTGTCTGCCCGCGCTCGAGCTGCTCGCGCGCGGCGGGCATGCGCTCGCGCTCGTCGGCAAGCCGTGGGCGCCGACGCTCTTCGAGGCCTACGACTGGCCCGTGCTGGCGCCGCGCGGATCGTGGCTCGAACGGATCGACGCGCTGCGCGTCGCGCGGATCGCGCTGCGTGCCGAACGCGCGGTGCTGTTCACCAACTCGATCGGCAGCGCACTCGAGTTCCGCCTCGCCGGCTTCGCGTGCGCGGGCTACGCGACCGAGGCACGGCGCTGGCTGCTCGCGAACGCGATCGCGGTGCCCGCAGCGTGGACCCGCGACATGCACACGGTCGAGTACTACTTCGAGCTCGCGCGCCGATCGGCGAACGTCGAGGCGCAGGTGCCCGAGCGGCTTTCGCTGAGGCTGACGCCGGCGGCGCAAGCGCGTGCGCGCGCCTTGCTCGCGACAGCGGGTGTCGACGGACCGTACACCGTGTTGTGCCCGGCCGCGGCCGGCATCCATCACGGCCGAGTCAAGGCGTGGACGGGATATCCGGAGCTGTGCGCCGAACTGATCGCGCATGGCGTGCGCGTCGTCGCCTGCCCGGGCCCCGGCGAGCGCGAGGTCGTCGCTGCCGCGCTGCCCGGCGGGACGATCCTGCCGGAAACCGATGTCGCGACGTTCGCTGCACTGCTGCGCGGCGCGCAGCTCGTCGTCGCCAATGACAGCGGCCCGAGCCATGTCGCCGCCGCGGTCGGCGCGCCGCTGATCGCGATCTTCGGCGTCACGGACCCGGTGCGCACGCGACCCTGGACACCCGATGCCGATCTGGTCGGGGGTCGGCATGGATGGCCTGAATTCGGCGCCGTATGGGAGCGCGTCAGGACGCGGCTCGCGCGCGCGGTCGGGGTTCCGTCGTGAGCAGCGCAGCGGTCGCGGGCGGTGTGCCCCGCTGGGCGCTGTGGAGCGACCGCGCAACGCGCTCGACCGCGGTGCTGGCCGCGTTCGTGCTGCCGTTTTCCACGGCCGCCGCCAACGCTGCGTTCGCGCTGTTCGTGCTGCTGTGGATCGCGAGCCCGAACCTCGTCGATCGCGCGCGCCGCGCATGGCGGGACCCGGTCGCCCGCGCCGCACTCGCACTCTTCGCGCTGTTCGTCGCGGGCATCGCATGGAGCAGCGCGAGCACCGCCGATGCGTGGGACCTCGTGCTGAAGTACCGCAAGCTCGTGCTGCTGGCGATGCTGCTCGCGGTGATGGGCGAGCGACGCTGGCAGCTCGCCGTGCTGGTCGCGTTCGGCGCCGGCGGCGCGGTCGTCTTCGCCGCCGCGCTGCTGATCCACTTCGGCGTGCTGCCCCAAGCGGAGCGCGGCGGCCCCGGCAACGCGGTCGCTTTCAAGAATCACATCACGGAGAGCTGGGTGTCGGCGCTGCTCTTTTTTTTCGCGCTGACCGGCGCGCGCCGGGCGCACCGGCCGGCGTTGCGTGCGCTGATGGCGGCGGGCGCGGTTGCCGCCGCCGCCCACGTGCTATGGCT
>JBKBSH010000334.1:0-3059 GCA_046291795.1 Burkholderiaceae bacterium
TGACTATCGGAGACCGTAGATGAGCCAGTTCCGCGCAGCGAAGAAGCGGATCAACGTATCCGTCGGCGAATCCGTGCGCATCATGCGGGAGCTGCAGGGCTTGAGCCAGAACCAGCTCGCCGAGCGCACCGGTATTCCGCAGGCGACGATTTCCGCCATCGAGAACGACCGTGTCCGCCTGGGTGTCGAGCGTGCGAAGGTGCTCGCCAAGGCCCTGAAGTGCCACCCGGCCGTGCTCGTGTTCCCCGGCTGGGAAGACCATCTACGCAGTGCGGCATAGCGCAGGCCCTGCGCTCGCACTGAGATTCGGCTCGCCTACTTCAAAAACTGCAGCACCGCCGGCACCTGCCTTCGCAGCAGCGCATTGCGCGCGGTCCACTGCGCTTCGGGCGCGAGTTGCTCGAGGAAGCGCACTTCCCCGGCGACGGCGAGCGCGATCGGCACACCGTCGCGGTACAGCACGCGATTGCCGGTGAGCGCGGGCAGCCGCGCGCCCGGGCTGAGGATGCCGACCAGGTTCAGCGGATCGGCGCCGCTCACGCCGACCAAGGTGCCCGCTCGTTCGCGGCGGCGGATGTCGCGCAGCAGGCCCACCGCCTCGGGCGCGGCGAACTGTTCGCCGCTTGCGCCGGCGACGAAGCGGCCGCCGCGGATTTCGCCGCGCGCCTCCAGCCGCCGGTAGCAGCGCAGAAGGTTTCGCCACGGCGGCAGCCAGCTCGCTTCGCGCGCGACGAGCCGCCAGAAGACGACGCCGTAACGGCGCAGCAGCGTGCGCGCGACGTGCTCGACCACTTCCGGATCGTCGGTCGCGCTGCCGCTGTCTCCCGCCGCTTGCCTGCGCGCGAGCGCCCAGCGTCCCGCATCCTCGATGCCAAACAACGCAGTGCGCCGCATGCGCCTGCCACCGTCGAAGCCGCGGCGGCGATCCGTGGGCACCAGCAGCGCGCGCAGCCCGGCCACGCTGTCCGAGTTGACGAGCCCCAGCGCGGCGAGTTCGGCCAGCGCTTCTTCGACCTGCGTTCGCAGCAGGCCCGTGCCGTCGACGATCTCGTCGAAGAACGACGCGCCGTGCGCGGCGATGAATTGCAGCACGCGCTCGGCGCGCGAACTGAGCGAGACGTCGTGGCCGTCGCGCGCGAGCCGCGACCACACGCCGAGATGACGGCGGCTCGCGAGCACGATCGGCGTCGTGCGCACCGGCGCCGGCGCGCGCTCGCCGGTTGCGTTCAACGGCGCGATGCGAGTCCATACGACGCGGCCGGCGCGCGACAGGTCGTCGAGCCACGCCGGGTCGTATTCGTTGACGCGCGCGGGCAGGATCTCGGTTTCCCACGCCGCCGCCGGCGCTTCGAAGCCTTCGAGCTGAGCGACGATGCCGGCCACCGCATCGGCCCCTTCGACGCGAGCCTCGGGCGCGACACGCTGCCACTCGAACAGGAAGCGCATGAAATCGCGCGGCTCGACCGGTTCGACCTCGGCGCGCAGCCGATTGACGGTGAGCCGATGGATGCGCGCGAGCAGGCGCCGCTCGCACCATTCGGTACCCGCAGCGTCCGGCGTGAAGCGGCCGCGCATCACCGAGCCTTCGGCTTCCAGCGCGGTGAGCGCGGCTTCGATCTGAGACTCGGGCAGGCCCACCGACGCGGCGAGCGCCGCAGCCGTGACCGGACCAAGTCCTTGCAGGCGGTCGCGCAGGATTTCGACGAGCGCCTCTTCGCGCGTCCACGGCTTGCGGTACTCGGGCGGGGCGTCGATGTCCGGTGTGCGCCGAGCGTCGGGTTGGAGCGCGGCGAACTCGCAGAGGCGTTCGGCGGGGATGCAGATTGCGATCGGGCCACCGTCGAAGATCGCCCCTTCGCCCCGCCTCTCGAAGCAGGGCAACTCCAGTCGTGCCGCGCGCCTGGCCGCGGCGAGTTCGTCGAGCAGCGCTCGCCATTGCGGGCGCGCGTCGATCTCGGCTTCGGTCAGAAAGCCGAGGCTCATCAGCGCGTCGTGCAGCTCGTCGGCGGTGCGCGCTTCGGGCCACACCTGCGCACGCACGCGGTCGATCGCGTCGGCGTCGAGCCTGCCGAGATCGGCGGCGCTTTCCGCGTCGAGGAAACGGCGCGCGAGCACGGCCTGCGTGCGGCGTTCTTCCAGCGGCGCGTCGTCGAGGAACGCATACGGCCGCGCGGAAAGGATTTCGAGCGCGAGCGGCGAAGGCTCTGTGAGATCGCGCGCGACGACCTCGACTTCGCCCTTGTCGATCGCGGCGAGCAGGCGTTCGAGGCCGTCGATGTCCATCGCCTCGTGCAGGCAGTCGGCGATCGTCTGCGCAACCAGCGGATGGTCGGGAATCTCGCGGTCGCCGACGATGTTCTCGAAGCACGCGACCTGGTCGGGAAAGACCGTCGCCAGCAGGTCTTCGGCGAGCATGCGCTGCAATTGCGGCGCGACCTTGCGCCCGCCGCGCAGCCGCGGCAGCGCCAGAGCGACTTGCGCGTTCCAGCGCCAGCGCGTCGGGAACATCGGCGCAGCGAGCAGCGCCTGCGTGAGCAGCGGCCGCACCGTCGCCGCGTTCAGATAGCGGCCGACCTCTTCGAGCGGAAAGCTGTGCGCGGTCGAAAGCGACAGCACGATCGCGTCCTCGGTCGCGGCCGCCTGCAGCTCGAAGTCGAACTTCCGGCAGAAGCGCTTGCGCAGCGCCAGCCCCCACGCGCGATTGAGCCGGCTGCCGAACGGCGAATGCACGACGAGCTGCATGCCGCCGGCCTCGTCGAAGAAGCGTTCGAGCACGATGCGTTGTTGCGTCGGCAGCCCGCCCAACGCCGCTTTCGCCGCGGCGAGGTAGTCGACGATCTGTTCGGCCGCCGCAGTCGCGAGGCCGACCTCGCCGGTCAGCCAGGAAAGCGCCGCGTCGCGGGCGCCGGCATCGAGCCGCTCGCCGATCGTCGCGCGCAGCCGCGACACCGACTGCGACCACTCGTCCGACCGGCCCGGTGCTTCGCCGAGCCAGAACGGCACCGAAGGCGGTTGCCCCTGCGCGTCCTCCACACGCACGGTGCCGCGCTCGACGCGCA
>JBKBSH010000335.1:0-3041 GCA_046291795.1 Burkholderiaceae bacterium
CCACTGCGCGCCGAGCAGCTTGTCGGAAAGAAAAACGAGCACGCCGGCGCATGCGACCGCCACCCCCGCGACCTGCGCGCGCGTCAGCCGCTCGGTGCCGGCGAGCCGCAGGATCAGCAGCGTGAACACGGGCCCGCACGCGAGGATCAACGAGCTGGAGAACGCCGTCGACCAGTGGATGCCGAAGGTCACCAGCCCCACGTGCAGAACGTGTCCGAGCAGCGCGAGCCGCGCGAGTGCCCACCACTCATTGCGTGAAAGTCGCGGCCAGCGCCGCCCGTAGCGCTGCCACAGCAGCGCGACCGCGCACAACGGCATGATCAGGTAGCGCGCGAACAGAAACCCGCCCGGGCCGAGCGCGGTGAACACCGCCTTTTGCACCGAGAAGTTCGCGCCCCAGACGACGATCAACCCGAGCGCGAGCAGCAGCGCGGCGCGCTGGCGGGCGTCGGGGGCGGCAGACGACTCAGTCAGCGCTTCGGCGGACGGAACCGGGGTGGACATGAAGCTCGGTTTTCGTTGCCGCGACGGGGTTGCGCGGGCCCGGGCGGTGGGGGTCGATGCCGGCGCAGGACACCGGCGCGAGCATGTCTCGCACCGCCGTCGCGAACTGCGGCGCCTCTTGACGCATCGCAGGCCAGACGAGACCGAAACAGGCGCGGTCGGCCATGCGATGCACCGGCGCCTTGGGTGCTCGCGCGGACACGCTCACAGCGTGAACGCCATTCGCGTCAATAGCGCCCCGGGAACACGGCTGGTCTGCACCGAGCGCGCGCCGTACGTGCGCGTATCCATCGTCCACTGCGGTTCGCGGGTCAGCGCCTCGAGGGCGGAGCCGAGCATCCGGTACAGCGTGTCGTCGAAGCGCATCACGTTGACCGGCGCGACGATCTTCCCTTGCTCGACCCAGAACGTCGCGAAGCGTGTCAGCCCCGTGACGCGGCCGCCCGGACGATCGGAGAAGTTCAGATAGTGCAGGTTGCCGATCGCCAGCCCCGTGTCGAGCGCGGCGAGCGCGTCGGATTCGGGCAGCAGGCCGCCGCTCATCGCCATCGACTGCATCGCTTCGTCTTCGCCTGCACCGTTGGTCTCGATGCCGTACTCCTTGGCGGTTCGAGGGCTGACGAGGCTGCCGGCGTGGCGCCCCTGTTCGATCAGCGCGACCGACTTCGGACGCGTGAAGCCGGCTTCGTCGAACGCGGGTGCGAGCCCGCCGGCGGTGTCCTCACGCACCGTGACGAGCGGCGACAGCGCCGCTTCTCCGTCGACGAGCTTCTGCAGGCAGCTCTGCTTGGTCCGCTGGGCCTTCGCCGACACGCCGCCCCAGTTGAGCATCTGCGTCAGTTCGTCGACCGCGGCGGGCGCCAGATACACACGGTACTCGCCGGGTTCGATCGTGCGCGCGGGCCCGGCCAGGTGCACGAGCTGCGCGCGCGCTTCGTCGATGCGGCGCGCGAGCTCGGTTGCGTCCCAGCGGCTCGTCGCCCACGCGCACTTCACGGCCTTGTCGGCCGCGTGATACAGCGACCAGTCGAGGAGCGACGCGTCGACCGCGTGCCAGTGCCGGCTGCCGAGCGAATTGGCGAAGCCGCGGTAGATCGGTCCGCTCGCGAGCAGCCCGACGAGGTCGGTGCCGCGTGCGGCGCTCGTGATCTGCTCGATCGCTTCAGCCGGCGCGGGCAGGCGGCCGCGGTCCTCGCGGTTGGAAGACGTCGCATCGGTTGCGTAGAGCAGGTAGGGATCCGTGGGCAGCGCGGGTAACTCGTCGCGCAGCCCGCGGATCGCTTCGGCCACGCTCGCGCGGTCCTGCGACGCGTCGCCGCTGAGCGTGAGGGTGACGTTGTTGCGCCGGCCGGATTCGATCAGCGATAGCGCAAGGTGCGCCTGCCGCACGCTCATCGGCTGTCGCACCTGCGCGTGGTTGAAGCGCACGAAGTCGGTTTCCTCGCCCGCGAAGTTGACGAGCAGCACCTCGTCGCCGCGCAACTGCGCGATCGCATGGTCGGCGAGTTCAAGGAAGCGTTGCTTCATCGGCTGATCGAGAGTCGGTGGTTGACCACGGAGCGCATCGGACGGGTCCTCGACGCTGCAGCTGCACGCGCGCCTGCTTGCTACTTGTCTGCGCCGAACACGTCCACGTTCGTGAAGCGGCACACCGGGCTCGCATGGCCGACCCGGATCGCCTGGTTGGGTTCGCCCTTGCCGCAGTACGGCGTCCCCATCACTTCGACCGTCTCGGGGCGGCCGACCATCGCGAGCGAGCGCCAGAACGTGGCGCTCACGCCGCGGTAGTTCGGATCGCGGACGACTTCCGCGAGCCGGCCTTTGCGGATCATCCGCCCCCATTCGCAGCCGAACTGGAACTTGTTGCGCGAATCGTCGATCGACCACGAGCGGTTGGTCTTCATCAGAACGCCGAGTTCGGTGACGGCGATCATCTCGTCGAGCGTGCTCGTGCCGGGTTCGACGTTCAGGTTGCTCATCCGGTCGATCGGCGGTCGGTTCCAGCTGCATGCGCGGGTGGTCGCCACGCCGCCGATATCGGCGCGGCGGCGGCGCGCGCGCTGTTGCGAGCTGGCTCCGCCGAGCGGACGAAGCAGCACGCCGTCCCTGATCAGGTACTCGCGACGCGCGGGCGTTCCTTCGTCGTCGAACGCGAAGGTCGCGAACTCCTCGCTGCGCGTGGGATCGTAGGTCACGTTCAGCAGCGGCGAGCCGTATCGGTAGCTGCCGAACATGTCGAGCGTGACGAAACTCGTGCCCGCGTAGTTGCGTTCGTCGCCGAGGATGCGGTCGAGCTCGAGCGGGTGGCCGATCGACTCGTGGATCTGCAGCATCATCTGGTCGGGCATCAGCACGACGTCCATCGTGCCGGTCGGGCAGTTGGGCGCGGCGACGAGCTGCAGCGCTTCTTCTGCAGTGAGCCGCCCGCTGCCGACGAAGCCCGAGCGCTCGATGATCTCGAAACCGCCCTGCTGGCAGTACCCGTTGTAGCGGCCGCCCCACGAACGCGTCTGCGTCACGCCGTCGGCGTGCGCGGT
>JBKBSH010000032.1:0-12178 GCA_046291795.1 Burkholderiaceae bacterium
CCAGATCTACTGGGGCGCAGTGCCGTTCGTCGTGATCCAGATCATCATGGTCACGCTGGTCATCGCGTTCCCGGGGCTGGTCACCGGTGCGCTCGATCGGGGCCCGAAGGTCGACGTCGACAAGATCAGGATCGAGATCCCGGCCAGCCCCGACTACGAGCAGCCGTCGACACCCCAGGGGCCGCAGACACCGAAGGACGAGTCGTCCGAGCCGGCGCAGGAAGAGGACGCGATGAAGGCGATCCTGCGCTCGCTCGAAGGGCAGAAGAAATAAAAAAAGGGCCGCCCATACAGGGCGACCCTTCGCAGCGAATGCGTCGATCCTCGGCGCTTACAACTTCTGCGCCGTCATGAAGTTGTCGAACTCGCGCTCGGCGATGCGGAACCACAGCACCTGGTCGGCGCGGAATTTCGACCAGTCGTCCCAGATCTTCTTCCAGTTCGGGTTCTTGGCTGCGATCTCCGCGTATAACGACTCCGCCGCCTTGAACGCCGCCTCCATCACCGGCCGCGGCATCGGCCGCAGGATGGCGCCGCCCGCGACCAGCCGCTTCAGCGCCGCCGGATTGCGTGCGTCGTAGCGCGCCTGCATCACCACGTGCGCGTGCGTTGCCGCCGCCTCCACGATCGCCTTGTATTCGCCCGGCAGCGCGTCCCACGCCTTCTGGTTGATGTACAGCGCAAGCTGCGGGCCGCCCTCCCACCAGCCGGGGTAGTAGTAGTACTTCGCGACCTTGTGAAAGCCGAGCTTCTCGTCGTCGTACGGGCCGACCCACTCGGTGGCGTCGATCGTGCCCTTTTCCAGCGCCGGGTAGATTTCGCCGCCGGGGATGTTCTGCGGCACGCCGCCGATGCGCTCGAGCACCTTGCCGCCGAAGCCGCCGATGCGCATCTTCAGGCCCTTGATGTCGGCGAGCGACTTGATCTCCTTGCGGTACCAGCCGCCCATCTGCGCGCCGGTATTGCCCATCACGAAGTTCACGATGTTGTAGTTCTTGTAGAACTCGCGCATCAGCTTCATGCCGTTGCCGTCGAACATCCACGCCGTCTGCTGGCGGTAGTTCAGCCCGAACGGCACCGCACAGTCGAAAGCGAAGGCTTCGTCCTTGCCGAAGAAGTAGTACGGCGCGGTGTGCGCGCATTCGACGGTGCCGTTCTGCACGGCGTCGACCACACCGAACGGCGGTACCAGTTCGCCGCCGGGATGGATGCTGATCTCGAACTTGCCGTTCGAGCCTTCCTTGACCAGCTTCGAGAACACCTCGGCCGCACCGAAGATCGTGTCCAGGCTCTTCGGGAAGCTCGACGCCAGGCGCCAGCGGATCGCGGCTTGCGCACGAACCGCAGGTGCCGCAATCGTCGCCGCAAGCGCTCCGGCGCCAACACTCGTCCTGCGTAGAAATGAACGTCGCTGCATGGGGTCTCCTTCGTCTGCGATGCGGACCGGTCGACCGGCCGCCTCCTTGTTGTCGCTCAAGCCGTGAGCGGCCGACTGCAAGCCTGCCGCGTCGTCGCGCCACGCGCTCGCGCGGATTGTATCCGCATCACGCACCGCCGACGGTCATGCCTTCGACGATCACCGAGCCCGCGATCTTGGAGCCGCGGATCACGGTGTCGGCGCCGACCGCTTCGATGCGGCGGAACATCTCGCGCAGGTTGCCGGCGATCGTGATTTCCTCGACCGGGTAGGCGATCTCGCCGCGTTCGACCCAGAAGCCGCACGCGCCGCGCGAATAGTCGCCGGTCACGTAGTTGACGCCGTGCCCGATCAGCTCGGTCACGAGCAGCCCGGTGCCGAGCTTGCCGAGCATCGCTTCGAAGTCGTCTCCGGGCGCCGTTCGCGTCGAGCGCAGCTCGAGGTTGTGCGCACCGCCCGCGTTGCCGGTCGTCTTCATGCCGAGCTTTCGCGCCGAATAGCTCGACAGGAAGTAGCCGCTCAGGACGCCGCGCGCGACGACGTCGCGCTGCAGTCCGCGCACGCCTTCCTCGTCGAACGGGCTCGAGCCCAAGGCGCGCGGAATGAACGGATCCTCATCGATCGACACGTGGTCGGCGAACAGCGGCTCGCCGAGCGCGTCGACCAGGAACGACGCCTTGCGGTATAGCGCGCCGCCGCTGGCGGCCTGGACGAAGTTGCCGAGCAGTCCGCACGCAAGCGGCGCTTCGAACAGGATCGGGCACTGGCGTGTCGCGAGCTTGCGCGCGGACAGCCGCGCCAGCGCGCGCCGCGCGGCGTACTCGCCGATCGCCTCGGGTGCGGCAAGCGCCTGCGGTACGCGCGTCGCGCTGTACCAGTCGTCGCGCTGCATCCCGTCGCGGCCCCTGGCGATCGGCGCGACCGAGATCGAGTGGCGCGAATACGGGTAGCCGGCGACGAAGCCGCGCGTGTTGGCGAGAACGAAGTGCCCCGACGACGTGTAGACGTTCGCGCCCTCCGAGTTGACGATCTGCGGGCTCACGGCGAACGCCGCCTGCTCGCAGCGGCGCGCGATCTCGATCGCGGCGTCGGTGTCGAGGTCCCACGGATGGAACAGATCGAGGTCGCGCGGCGCGCGCTCCAGGTCGTCTTCGTCGGGCAGCCCGGCCGCCTCGTCCTCCGCGGTGAAGCGCGCGATGTCGTGCGCGGCCTCGACCGCCTCGCGCACGGCCACCGGCGAAAAGTCCGACGTCGACGCGTGCCCGCGGCGCTTGCCGACGTAGACGGTCACCACCAGCGCCTTGTCGCGCGTGTGCTCGATCGTCTCGACCTGCATCTTGCGCGTCGTCACCGACAGGCCGACCGATTCGCTGACCTCGCTGGCGGCATCGCTCGCGCCGAGCGCGCGCGCGTGGTCGAGCGCGGCGAGCGCGAGTTCGCGCAGCCGATCGTCGGACAGGGAGAAGATCGAACTCATCGACGCCTCGTCGCCACCGCGTGGCCCTTCGAAGGGGCCGCTATCATAGCCGTCGATGCAGGCACCACTGTCCGATCAGCGACCAAGCAAGACGCAACGCAAGCGCGAGATGAGCGAGCTGCAAGCGCTCGGCGCCGCGCTGGCCGCGCTCGCGCCCGACCAGCGCGCGCGGATCGAGCTGCCGGACGCGCTGCGCGAAGCGATCGACTTGCTCGACCGCATCGCGAGCCACGAGGCGCGCAGGCGACAGATGCAGTACATCGGCCGGCTGATGCGCGCGGTCGATGCCGAAGCCATCCGCGCGGCGATCGCGCACGCGACCGGCAACTCGAAGGAAGCGGTCGCGCTGATGCACCGAGCCGGGCGCTGGCGCGACCGTCTGCTCGACGACGACGCCGCGCTGACCGAGTTCCTCGGCGAGCATCCGCACGCCGACGCGCAGCGGCTTCGGTCGGCGATCCGCGCCGCGCGCCGCGAACGCGATGCCGGCGAGCCGCCCAGGCACGCTCGCGCGCTGTACCGCGGGCTGCACGACATCCTGAGCGGGCAGGAACCATGAAGGCGAAACGTACTCATCCGGACGAGCTGATCGTCGGCCTCGTGTCGATCTCCGATCGCGCCTCGGCCGGCGTCTATCGGGACCAGGGGTTGCCCGGGCTGCGCGACTGGCTCGGTCGCGCGCTGAAGTCGCCGTGGCAGGCGCACGAGCGCTTGATCCCCGACGAGCGCGCGACGATCGAGGCCACGTTGATCGAACTGGTCGACGCGGTCGGATGCGACCTCGTGCTGACCACCGGCGGCACGGGGCCCGCGCGGCGCGACGTGACGCCCGAAGCCACGCTGGCCGTGGCCACGCGCGACATGCCGGGCTTCGGCGAGCAGATGCGCCGGATCTCGCTCGAGTTCGTCCCGACCGCGATCCTGTCGCGCCAGGTCGGCGTGCTGCGCGAAACCGCGGACCATACCGCGCTGATCATCAACCTGCCCGGCCAGCCGAAGGCGATCCAGGAGACGCTCGAGGGGCTGAAGACCGCCGACGGCGCGGTCAAGGTCGCCGGCATCTTCGCGGCGGTGCCGTACTGCATCCAGTTGATCGGCGGGCCGTACGTCGAAACGAACGATGCGGTGTGCAAGGCCTTCCGGCCGAAGGCCGCGCTGCGCGGCTGAGCTTCCGCGCGCGGCCGCACCGATCCGATCGTGCCGCTCGCGCCGCGCCGCGGCCGTTCGCGATCGGGCAGCGTTCGTGTAGGAAACGTTCCGACACACGACGCCGGGAAGCCGGGCGAGCGGCCGGCTTATCCGGCCGCTGCGAACGTCCGGGCGCCGCGAAAATGCCCACCATTCGCAGGGCGCCGCAACGACGAAGCGCCCGCAACGGCAAACACGACCTTGTGGGGGTCAGGACATGAACAGGTCAGATGCGCGCACGCAGACGCGCCGCTACACGCAACTTCCGCGTTACTTCCGCTGGTTCTCCGATCACTGCGTACTGCGCCAGCTCGACGACTCGGATGCTGCGCGCATCCTCGACGCCGTGTTGCAGCCCGCGCTCGAACCCTGCGGCACGTTGGCGCCGCCGCGCACCGCCGCCGAAGTCGCTCGGTTCGTCCGCAGCGCGCAAACCGACTGGCAGCGCGGCACGCGCTACGCGATGGCGCTGGTGCGCAAGCAGACGCACGAGTTCGTCGGCTGGGTCGAACTGCGCGCGACCGCCGACCGCGCCACGTGGGTGCTCGACTGGTTCGTCCACCCCCGCTTTGCCGGCTGCGCGATCGCCGGCGAAGCGCTGACGGCGGCGGCCGACCTGATGTTCTCCGCACTCGATGCGCAGCGGCTGCTGGCGAACTGCCCGCCGCGTCACACCGCATTCGAGCGGCTGCTCAACGACGCCGGCTTCATCGAGCTGGCGCCTGCCGGTAGCGTCGATCGCGCCACCGGGCGACCGCGCCCGCACGCCGTTCACGAGCTCGGGCGCAGCGACTGGCTCGCGATGTGCCGCGAGCGTGAAGCGCTGCCCTCGCCGACGATCGGCGCGACCTTCGGGCGGCGCATGGAACTGGCGTTGGCCTAGCCCGGATATTTCACGAGGTCGCCCCCGTTTGCGGAGTCTCGCGAGCTTCGGCCGCGACTTACGGCGTCCGCGGCGCGCAGCCACTTTGGATCGCCGGGGCTAACCCCCTTTCTCCCTCCTCGAGAGAAGCCTCGGGCGGCGTTGCGCCGCCCGTTTTTTCGGCGCCCTCAGTCGCGACCGCGGTCGACGCTGAACTTGCCGGCGCCGAACGCCATCACCATCAGCATGCCGCCGAAGATCGCGAGGTTCTTCCAGAACGCCAGCATCTCCGGATACTGCTTGTCGGCCGGCAGCGTCCAGTACGGATGGAACAGGAACATCGTCGCGGCCGTGAAGACCGCGATGGCGAGCGCCGCCCAGCGTGCCTTCCAGCCGATGATCAGCGCGATCCCGGCGACGACCTCGACCACGATCGCGATGACGGCGCCGACTTCGGGCAGCGGCAGGCCTTTGGACGCGATGTAGCCCGCCGTCCCGGCGAAGCCGCCGATCTTCGCGATGCCCGATTTCACGAAAATCCCGGCGAGCGCGATGCGCCCGATCAGTGCGAGCAGGTCCTGCAGCTTGTTCATTGCGAGTCCTCCTCGGTTCAGGGCAAGTCGAACACCAGCACCTCTGCGGCCTTGCCTGCGCGCAGCGCGACGCCGGGCTCGGCGGCAATCATCGCCGCGTCGCCGGCCGCAAGCGTATTCCCATTGACCGCGATTGCGCCGCGCGCCACATGCACGTAGGCGCGCCGGTGCGGCGCGAGCGCCAGATCGGCCCACTCGTCCGCGTCGAACAGCCCGACGTACATTCGAGCGTCCTGATGGATCGTCACCGCGCCGTCGGCTCCGTCGGGCGCGGCGACGAGCCGCAGCCGCCCGCGCTTGCCGGCTTCGTCGAAGTGCTTTTCTTCGTAACTGGGCGCGATGCCGATCATGGACGGTTCGATCCAGATCTGCAGGAAGTGCGTCTCGCGGTCCTGCGCGCGGTTGAACTCCGAGTGCCGCACGCCCGTGCCCGCCGACATCCGCTGTACGTCGCCGGGACGGATCACCGACCCGTTGCCGAGGCTGTCCTCGTGCGCCAGTTCGCCCGCAAGTACGTTGCTGATGATCTCCATGTCGCGATGACCGTGCGTCCCGAAACCGGCGCCCGGTGCCACTCGATCCTCGTTGATCACACGCAGCGGGCCGAATCCCATGTGGCGCGGGTCGTCGTAGTCGGCGAACGAGCTGTGGAAGGAGCGCAGCCAGCCATGATCCGCATAGCCGCGTTCGGCACTGCGACGCAAGGTGATCATTTCGTCTCGGCTCCGGCAAAGGACGAGCCGGCGCAACCCGGTTCAAAGGGGCGGGCGCCCGGCCGCTGTCGAAATGTCGAATGCTGGGTCAAAACACGGAGGCCGTCATCCCCGGGGTTCGAACGACCGGTCGAACCGATCGGACGGCCCGCCCTGCACGAAACGTCGAGCGCGGCCGGCACCGGTCACGCGTCCCCATGCGGTGACGCACGCGATCGGCGAGTCGTCGGGCGACGTCAGGAACCTTGCGCGGCGCGCTGCGCCGAGCCGGAGACCGCCCCCGGCTGTGCGGCGGTGGCGAACGCGTAGCGGTTCTTGCCCTTGAGTTTCGCCTCGTACATCGCCAGATCCGCGAGCTGCAACAGCCGCTCCAGATCGCGTCCCTGCTCGGGTGCGAGCGCGATGCCGAGACTCGCCGAAACCGTGCCGGGTTGGCCGTCGGCGAGCACGACCGGCTGCGCGACCGACTGCAGGATGCGCACGGCGATGCGCTCGACGTCGGTGCGCGTTCCGACATCGGGAATCAGCATCGCGAACTCGTCGCCGCCGCGGCGCGCGACGGTGTCCTGCGGTCGCAGCACGCGCGCCAGTCGCAGCGCGACTTCGCGCAGCACGGTGTCGCCGACCTCGTGGCCGTACTGGTCGTTGATCTCCTTGAAGCCGTCCAAGTCGATCGCGATGACCGCGCACTGCGAATTGCGAAGCGCGCTCGCCGCGAGCGCGGTGGCGGCGCGCGTCGCGAGCAGACGGCGGTTCGGCAGGCCGGTCAGCTCGTCGTGCTGCGCGTCGTGCAGCGCGTCAGCCTCGCGCCGGCGGATGTAATCGATGTCGGCCAGCACGAGGACGTATTCGCCCGGCGCGATCGACCGCACGGTCAACTGGCACCACGCGGTCAGCCCTGCCGCGCCGCGCGCGCCGCGCTGGATCTGCACCTCGCGTACGGTCGCGCGGTCCTCGGCGCGTGCGGCGTCGGCCGCGGCCGCGATCGCGTCCCACTCCTCGGGGGCGACGAAGAACTCGGCGATCGGCGTGCGCGCGAGCACCGCAGGCAGCACCTGAACCAGTTGCAGGAACGCATCGTTGCAACGGGCAACCCGGCCGTCCTTGACGACCGCGATCGCCTGGCCCGCGGCGTCGAGCACGGTGCGCTCGATGCGCAGCGCTTCGGTGAGCCGCCGCTCGCGCTGCTTGAGCATCGTCAGATCGGCGTTCATGCCGATCGCGCCCGCGAAGGCTCCGTCGCCCGCCTTCAGCGGTACGGCGCTGACGGAAACGATCAGCCGTCGGCCGTCCTTGGCCTGGTGCGCCATCTCGACGTCGCGCAGCGTCTGCCCGCGGCGCAGCGCTTCGAGCGCGCGGCGCGCCGCGCCCTGGTCGACCTGCGTCGCGAGCAGCGCGTCGACCGGCCGGCCGATGAGTTCGTTCGGCTCGTAGCCGTAGATCTCGCGCGCCGCGCGGCGGCTCGCGAACGTGAAGTCGAGCTGCGCATCGCACGCCCAGATGAGGCTGGTCGACGCTTCGACCAGCGCCTTGTAGTGCGCCTTGCTCCGGCGCAGGCGGTCGATTTCCGAAAGCTGCTGCGGCGACGCGATCGTGTCGAGCACGAGCACGAGCGGCGCGTCCGGCGCACCCGGCGGCAGTTCGGCGAGCGGCACATACGGCAGCACGTGGCTGCGCAGAACGATGCGGCCGCCGGCGCGCGTGTAACGCGCATTGATCAGGTCGAAGGTCGGCCGTCCCTTCAGCGCGCGAGCGATCGCCTGCGTCAGCTCGTCGCGGGTGCGGTCGCGGAAACCGAAAGCGTCGATCCAGCGAGGGCGCGCCTCGGCCGGCTGCACGAGGCCCCAGCGCCAGGGATCCTTGCCGCGCAGCTGCGCGATGTGACCGCTGGCGTCGATCATCCACACCAGCACCGGCAGCCGTGCGAGCAGGTCGTCGGGGTCCGCGCTCGCGCCCGCCCCGGCGGGCGCGATCGTACCGATCAGCGGCGGCCACGCGCTCGTCGCGGCGCGCGCAACGCAGACGACGCGCAGCTCGCGCGCCTTGCCGGCGGGATCGAGCAGCGTCACGGTCCGATCGAACACGCGGCCGCCGCGCAACGCGGCGGCATACGCCGCCGCCACGTCCGACCGCTGCGCCGGATCGACGGCGTTCAGCAGGGGGAACTCCAGCGGGCCGGCGGCGGGCGCGTCGGGCGCGATCAGTCCGGGCGGAACGAACAGGCGCCCTTCGCCGTCGCGATACCACGGCTCGCCGTGCTGGCCGCCAATCCAGTCGGCGAAGCGGCGCGCGTCCTCGGCGAGCCGTTGCGCGGGCCCTTCGACGGGCGCCGGGGCTGATTTCGGCGCCTCCAGCGGAGGCGTCAGCGCGATCACGAGCGCGGAATCGGCGCGGCCCGGCTGCAGCACGCGCACGCGCCCGCTCCAGCCCGTTCGCGCACCGGCCAGCGGCGTCACCACGATCGCGCGGCCGTCGGCCACCGTGCGCAGCGGATCGAGCGCTTCGAGCGGCTCGGCGCGCAGGCATTCGTCGACGCGCAGGCCGATCAGCTCGCGTTCGGCACGCCCGAGAAGCTGCGCGGCGGCGTTGTTCAGCTCGGCGATGCGGCCGTTTCGCACGACGAGCACGGCAGACGGTACCGCGCGGATCGCCATCGTCCAGCCCAAGCGTGTGCGGCCGTCCGCCGGCGCGCGCAGTGTGCGTTCGGCCGGACGCAGGCGCAGCGCGGCGCTCGCGCGGCCGATCCGCCAGGTGGCGAGAAGCCATACCGGAAAACCGATAGAAAAGGGGTCGAGGCGGAATCCGTTGCGGCTGGCGACCAGCAGCGTCAGCGCTGCCCAACCGGCGAAGTACAGCACCCACGCGCGTCGCCAGCCGCCGAGCGCAAGGGCCGAGAGCAGCACCGCACCGCCGGCGGCGAAAGCGATACTGCTCGCGCCCGGGCGCTGCGGCGGCACGATCGAGCCGAGCAATGCCGCCCAGAGCATCAGCTCGGCTGCGTAACTGAGCAGGTAGAACTGCGCGGCGCGCGCAGCGGGGGTCACCGGGTTGCGCGCCTGCGCGTTCTCCGCAGCGACGACGAAACGGACTCCGGCATTGAGCGCAAAGGCGCCCAACCACCACCACACTGCGGGCGCGCGGTCGAGCGCGGCCAGCGCGGCGATTGCGCCGAACATGAACACGGCCAGCAGAAAGCGTCGTTCGAGCGCGAACGAAATGCGCAAATCGACGGCGGCGACGCTCTGGATTCTGCGGCCGGCGCCCGCAGCGGCCCGTGTCTTGGATTGGGTTTCTTGCATCTCGGTCGCCGAGGCCGCGCCCGATCGGCCGTACTGCCGACGAATCCGTACCAAATTCGGGGGACCGCCGCATGCTAGCGATGCGCCTGCCAGGGGGCAATCGCCGGGCATCGGATGGTGGACAGTGACGACGCGCGGCGTGCCATCCGCCCTCGGGAAGTCTCCGCTCGTCGCCGCATCGGTCGGGTCCGTGCGGATCGCTGGCGCCTCCGGCCCAGCGCATTCGACCCCACGGCGCTCCGACGCGAAACGCGTGCGACCCTCACCCATCGCGCCGGCGACGAACTGCGCCGCATCGGCATGTGGTCGCGGGGCACGAGCCAACCCCTGCAGCGGGCGATCGTCGTGCGCCGGCACGGGTACGATCCGGCGTCCGCGCGAGACCGCCGATCGCCACCACGCCGTGCCACCTGCCTACCGCGGCCGCTTTGCCCCTTCGCCCACCGGGCCGCTGCACGCCGGCTCGCTCGTGGCTGCGCTCGCCAGCTGGCTCGACGCGCGCGCACACGCAGGCGCATGGCTCCTTCGCATCGAGGACCTCGACCCCCCGCGCGAGGTCGCCGGCGCGGCCGAGGCGATCGTGCGCACGCTGGCGCGCTTCGGGTTCGACTCGGACGAACCGGTCGTCCTGCAGAGCCGGCGCGGCGCGCTGTACGAAGCCGCCTTCGCGCGTCTGCGCGCGGCGGGGCTCGTCTACCCGTGCACCTGCTCGCGCAAGGACATCGAAGACGCTGCGCGTGCGGCCGCGCTGAAAGGGGGCGTCTACCCGGGCACTTGCCGCGAACGGCCGACCCGCCCCGGCGCGCGACCGGCATGGCGCGTGCGCGTTGCCGACGAAACGATCGTCTTCGACGATCGCGCGTGCGGGCGCTACTCGCAGAACCTCGCGCGCGAGGTCGGCGACTTCGTCGTGCTTCGGGCGGACGGTCCATGGGCGTATCAGCTCGCGGTCGTGGTCGACGATGCCGAACAGCGCATCACCGATGTCGTCCGCGGCGCGGATCTGCTCGACAACACACCGCGCCAGATCTTCCTGCAGCGCGCGCTCGGGCTCATGACGCCGCGTTATCTGCACGTGCCCGTCGTGACGAACGAACGCGGAGAAAAGCTCTCGAAGCAGACCGGCGCGCGCGCACTGGCCGACGACGTGCGCAGCGAGCTCGAACGCGCCGCGCGCCATCTCGGGTTGCCGCGCATCGGCGCCGACACGCACGACGCGTTTCTGATCCGCGCGATCGAGCTGTGGCGCGAGCGCTGGGTCGCCGGCCCTACAATCGCCGTCCGGGAGGCGACCCGTGGCTGACGACACCGACATCCCGACGCTGCGCAGGATCCTGCACGACCACCGCCGTATCGCGGTGGTCGGCATTTCGGCCGAGTGGCACCGGCCGAGTTACTTCGTCGGCAAGTACCTGATCGAGCACGGCTACACGATGATCCCGGTCAATCCGAAGTACGCCGAGGTGCTCGGCCGGCGCTGCCATCCGGATCTGCGGACGGCTGCGCGCGAAGCCGGGCCGATCGATCTGGTCGACTGCTTCCGCAAGAGCGAGGACATCCCGGCGCTCGCGGAGGATGCGATCGCGATCGGCGCCAAGGTGTTGTGGATGCAGCTCGGTGTGATCAACCAAGCCGCCGCGCGCAGGGCGCGCGCCGCGGGGCTGGCGGTCGTGATGGACCGCTGCGTGAAGATCGAGCACGGGCGGCTGTTCGGCGGCCTGAACTGGGCCGGCGTGAACACGCGCATCGTGTCGAGCAAGCGGCCGCGGCAGCTTCCGTACTGACCATGGACAGAGACTTCGGCATCGAAACCCTGTGCCTGCACGCGGGCCAGCTTCCGGACCCGGTGACCGGAAGCCGCGCGCAGCCGATCTACCAGACGACCAGTTACGTCTTCGACTCGGCCGATCACGCAGCGAGCCTGTTCAACCTGCAGACGTTCGGCAACGTCTACTCGCGCATCAGCAACCCGACCGTGGCGGTGTTCGAGGAGCGCGTGGCGGCGCTGGAAAACGGCCGCGCGGCGCTGGCGACCGCCAGCGGCATGGCCGCGCAACTGACCGCGATCCTGGCGATCGTGCAGCCGGGTAGCCACATCGTCGCTTCGTCGCTTCTTTACGGCGGCACGTACTCGCAGTTCGCGGTCACGCTGCCGAAAATGGGCATCGAAACGACCTTCGTCGATCCGGACGACCCCGAGAACTTCCGCCGCGCGCTAAAGCCGAATACCCGGCTCGTCTACGGCGAGACGCTCGGCAACCCGAAGATCAACGTGCTCGACATCGAGCCGATCGCGAAGATCGCGCACGAAGCCGGCATCCCGCTGATGATCGACAACACGGTCCCCACCCCCTACCTGTGCCGGCCTTTCGACTGGGGCGCGGACATCGTCGTGCACTCGGCGACGAAGTACATGGGCGGCCACGGAACGACGATCGGCGGTGTCGTCGTCGAGCGGGGGAAGTTCGACTGGGGCAACGGCAATTTCCCGGACATGGTGCTGCCGTCGAAGGGCTATCACGGCGTCAAGTTCTGGGAAACCTTCGGCGACTTCGCCTATACGATGAAGGCGCGCTTCGAGGTGCTGCGCGTGCACGGCGCGTCGCTCGCGCCGGTCTCGGCGTGGTTG
>JBKBSH010000336.1:0-3029 GCA_046291795.1 Burkholderiaceae bacterium
GGCGTCGTCAGCGGGCTGATGACGACGGTGCACTCGTTCACCAACGACCAGGTGTTGACCGACGTGTATCACGAGGATCTGCGCCGCGCGCGCGCCGCCGGCCACAACATGATCCCGACCAAGACCGGCGCCGCCGCCGCGGTCGGGCTGGTGATGCCGGAACTCAACGGCAAGCTCGACGGCTTCGCGATCCGGGTTCCGACGATCAACGTGTCGATCGTCGATCTGTCGTTCATCGCCGCGCGCGACACGACCGTCGACGAAGTCAACGCCATCATGAAGGCCGCTTCCGAAGGCGACCTCAAGGGCATCCTCGGCTACAACGCCGATCCGCTCGTCTCCAGCGACTTCAACCACGACGCGCGCTCGAGCATCTTCGACGCCACGCTGACCAAGGTCTCCGGCCGCCTCGTGAAAGTCTCATCCTGGTATGACAACGAATGGGGCTTCTCCAACCGGATGCTGGACACCACGGTCGCGCTGATGACGGCGAAGTGACGGTTCGATCGAAGCCGTGCCCCATTCGTTGCGTCGTAGGCTAACTTCGGCGCAGCCGAAGTTAAGGACGGCTGTGCCGTCCGGCCGAAGACACAATGAGTGGGGCTTCTCCAACCGGATGCTGGACACCACGGTCGCGCTGATGAACGCGAAGTAAAGCCTCGGCGCAGGATCCGGACGCCCCCGGGCCGGCGCTGCCGGCCCGTTTTGTATCCATTCGTTGCCGATCGCGCCGCCGGTCAACCGCGCACAGGCTGGCGCGTGATAGCGGCAACGATGTCCGCACGCTCGCCGGCTAGATCGTTCGCCCGAGCCGACGCGCGATCGGGCATCGCGTAAGCTCGCCGCCACCACCGAGCGCGTCCGACGCGCGACGACGATGCCGCTGCCGAGAAGACTGCTGTTGCGCATGGCGCCGGGAATTCTTCTGGGTCTGCCCATGCTGAATGCGTGCGCCGCGTCGCCCGCGGCGCCGGAGCTGCCGCCCGTCGCGGCGCTGATCGTCAAGCCGCGCACGCCGACGGGCGATTCCGACGCGCTGATGCGGCTCGTTCGGCGCAGTCTGCCGCAGCCGGCGATGGCCCGCTACGCGCGCCCCATGTCCGGCGGCGCGCACGTCGTGTATCTCACGCCGCCCGCCACGCGCGAACAGGTGCCTGCGCTGATCGATCGGCTGCGCGCCTCGGGCGACTTCGAGTACGTCGACCTCGACGTCGCGGTGAAATTCAAGTGAACGAACGCGAGAGGAGACTCGAATGAGCCCAGCCGCGAAACCCGCCATCGTTGCCGTTGCCTTGTGCGCCGCGCTCGCCGCGGCCTGGCCTGCGTCGGTCGGTTACGCCACGGGCACGACCGCGAAGAAAAAGCCTGCATCGGAACTGCGCGAACCGATGATCCGCCAGATGATCGTCAAGCTGCGCAACCCGAAGGCGATCGAACTCGTGCAGCCGCTCGGCGCCGAACGCGTCGCCGCGCTGTCGGCAACGGCCGGTGTGCGGATGAGCGCGTTCCGTGCCATGTCGGGCAACGCGTCGGTGCTGAGGCTGGAGCGGGCGATGACGCTGACGGAGGCGAAAGCGGCCGCTGCGCGACTGGCGAGCGATCCGAACGTGGAGTATGCAGATCCCGACTACCCCGTACGCGCGATGCAGGTGTTGCCGCAGGATGTCGGCTACGCGACGCGGGTGTGGCACTACTACGCGCCGTCTCAGATCTTCAACGCCGACAACAAGCCCGTCCAGGCGGTGGGCGGCGCGAATCTGCCCGGGGCATGGAATCTTCCGGGCGCATCGAACGTGGTCCGCGGTTCCAGGAAGGTGGTCGTCGCGGTGATCGACACCGGGATCGCGCCAAACCATCCGGAACTGGCGGGCACGCTGCTTCAAGGCTATGACTTCGTGTCGTCCGACGTCGGTGCTGCGTCGGGTGTTCCCGCCAACTTTGTCGCCAACGACGGCGACGGGCGCGATCCGGACCCAAGCGATCCTGGCGACTGGGTCACGAACCAGGACATTGCCGCCTACCCCGGCCTTTGCGATCCCCCGGCGGCGGACAGCTCGTGGCATGGCACGCACATGGCCGGAACGATCGTCGGCGTTTGGAACAACGGTGTCGGCAACCCGCCCCCGCCGGGCACTTCGACAGCGGGTATCGCGCCGAACGTTCGTGTGCTGCCGCTGCGGGCGTTGGGAAAGTGTGGCGGAAGTTCGAGCGACGTCATCGATGCCCTGCGGTTCGCGGTCGGCATTCCCGTACCGGGCGCGGCTGCGCCGGTCGTCAACCTGACGCCGGCGCAGATCGTCAATATGAGTCTCGGTACGACTGCCGGGCCTTGTTCGACCGCGTATCAACAGGCCGTGGACGACGCGCTCGCACGCGGCGCCCTCGTCGTTGCGGCCGCCGGAAACGAGGGGACAGCGGGCATCACGCAACCGGGAAACTGCCGTGGCGTTCTCGCGGTCGCTGCCCACACGATCAACGGCGACAAGGCAGATTATTCAAACTTCGGGCCGGAGGTGGGCATCAGCGCGCCCGGCGGCGGGACGCCGACTCAGTTGCCGAGCGTGATCGTGTCGTCGGACACGGGCTATTACACGTGGTCTTCCGTGCTTTTCGGCGCGACTAGTCCGACGAGTGCGGGCGCCCCGCCCAACCAGGACAAGACCGGGCCGGCGATCCGCGGAGTTACCGGCACGAGTTCCGCAACCGCTCATGCGTCGGCGGTCGCGGCGCTCGTCAAGTCGGTCCTCCGCACGGCGTCGCCGGGCGACGTGAAAAACATCATCGTGAGAACGGCCCGCCCCCACTCGGCCGGCGGTTTTTGCGCGACCGGACCGCCGGGCGCGGGGCTGTGCGGTGCCGCATTGCTCGACGCCGCGGCAGCCGTCGCCGATGCGGCCGCAACGGCGCCGCCGCCGATGGCCGATATGGCAAGCGGCGTATCCTGAAGCGAGGCCTCGCGCTTGTTGGCGGTGACGATGATTTCCTCGATGCCGTAGCTTGCTTCTTCGACTGCACTCGCGCCGTCATCG
>JBKBSH010000337.1:0-3001 GCA_046291795.1 Burkholderiaceae bacterium
CGCGGCGTGCTGCCGCACTCGGTCGCGGAACACCGGCAGATCCTCAAGGCGATCGCCGCGGGCGACGCCGAAGCCGCCGGCCGCGCGATGTACGAGCACGTGATCGAGAGCAAGGAGCGCATGCTCAAGGGCGCGACGACCGGCTCGGCCCCCGTGCGCGCCCGCGCAACGCGAAAGGGATAGACCATGCTTGAAGTCAACGGCCGGCACTACGCGCTGCCGAGACAGCCGACGGTCGTGATCTGTGTGGACGGCTGCGAACCCGATTACATCGCGCAGGCGGTGGCCGCCGGGCAGATGCCGACGATGAAGCGCTGGCTCGCCGAAGGCACGGCGCTCGTCGCCGATTGTGTGGTGCCGAGCTTCACGAACCCGAACAACCTGTCGATCGTCACCGGCGCGCCGCCTTCGGTCCACGGCATCTGCGGCAACTACCTGTACGACACGTCGACCCGCACCGAAGTGATGATGAACGACCCGAAGTGGCTGCGCGCGCCGACGCTGTTGGCGCGGCTGGCCGACGCCGGCTCGTCGGTGGCCGTCGTCACGGCCAAGGACAAGCTGCGCAAGCTGCTCGGCCACGGCATGCGCGGCATCTGCTTCTCGTCGGAGAAGGCCGACCAGGCCACGATCGCGGAAAACGGCATCGACGGAATTCCGCAGCTCGTCGGCATGCCGGTGCCGTCGGTGTACAGCGCGGAGCTGTCGGAGTTCGTGTTCGCCGCGGGCGTGAAGCTGCTCGAGACGCGCCGGCCCGATGTGCTGTACCTGTCGACGACCGACTATGTGCAGCACAAGCACGCGCCGGGCGAACCCGACGCGAACCGCTTCTACGCGATGATGGACCGCTATCTGGCCAGGCTCGACGCGCTGGGCGCCGTCGTCGCGCTGACCGCCGATCACGGCATGAACGCGAAGACCCGGCTCGACGCCAGCCCCAACGTGATCTACCTGCAGGATCTGCTCGACGGCTGGCTCGGCGCGGGTCGATCGCGCGTGATCCTGCCGATCACCGACCCGTACGTCGTCCATCACGGGGCGCTGGGGTCCTTCGCGACGGTCTACGTGCCGCCCGATTCTGCCGACGGCGTGATGGGGCGGCTGCGCGAAGTGCCTGGCATCGAACTCGCCTGCAGCCGCGAGGACGCGGCGATCCGCTTCGAGCTGCCGGCCGACCGCATCGGCGATCTGGTCGTGGTCTCCGAGCGCAGCGTCGTGCTCGGTTCCTGCGCATCGCGCCACGACCTCACGCAGCTCGACCGGCCGCTGCGCTCGCACGGCGGCGTCTCCGAGCAGCGCGTGCCGCTGGTCGTCAATCGGCGAGTGCAGGGCTTGGACGGCCGGCGCAGGTGGCGTAACTTCGATGCTTTCGACCTGGCGCTGAACCACGCCCAATAGCGTTGGCCGAATGAACGCCCCGACCGCACCCATCCGGCACGAGTCGCTGCGCATCGCCGGGCGAAAGGTCGCCGGCGAGCGCAGCTTCGAGGTGCGCTATCCGTACACCGGCGAAGTCGTCGCGACCGCGCCGCTGGCCACCGTCGCGCAGGTGCGCGAGGCGCTGCGCATCGCCGCGAGTTACCGCAGTACCCTGACGCGGCACGACCGCTACCGGATCCTGATGCGCGCGGCCGAACTCATCGCCGCGCGGCGCGACGAGTTCGCGCGGCTGATCACGCTCGAATCGGGTCTCGCTCTGCGCGACACGCTCTACGAAGTCGGGCGCGCGTCCGACGTGCTGCTGTTCGCCGCCCACCAGTCGCTGGTCGACGACGGCCGGGTCTTTTCGTGCGATCTGACGCCGCACGGCAAGCACCGCAAGGTCTATACGTTGCGCGAGCCGCTGCTCGGCGCGATCAGCGCGATCACGCCGTTCAACCACCCGCTGAACCAGGTGGTCCACAAGGTCGCGCCGGCGGTCGCGACGAACAACCGGATCGTGGTGAAACCGAGCGAAAAGACGCCGCTCGCCGCATTCGCGCTCGCCGACGTGCTGTACGAGGCCGGGCTGCCGCCGCAGATGCTGTCGGTGGTCACCGGCGATCCGCAGGAAATCGCCGACGAACTGCTGACCAGTCCCGAAGTCGACCTGGTGACGTTCACCGGGGGAGTCGCGGTCGGCAAGCACATCGCCGCGCGCGCCGTCTACAAGCGGCAGGTGCTCGAACTCGGCGGCAACGACCCGCTGATCGTGATGGAGGACGCCGACCTCGACGAGGCCGCCACGCTAGCCGCCGCGGGGTCGTACAGGAATTCGGGTCAGCGCTGCACGGCGGTGAAGCGGATACTCGTGCACGAGCGCGTGGCCGACCGATTCGTCGAACGGCTGGTCGAGAAGACGAAGGCCATCAAGTACGGCGATCCGCTCGATCCGGCCACCGACATGGGCACGGTCATCGACGAGGCCGCCGCGCGCGAGTTCGAGGCGCGCGTCGACGAGGCGATCGCGCAGGGCGCGCGGCTGCTCGCCGGGCACGTGCGACGCGGCGCGCTGTACGCGCCGACGGTGATCGACCAGGTGTCTCCGCAAATGCGCGTGGTCAAGACGGAGACCTTCGGCCCGGTGTCGCCGGTGATCCGCTTCGCCGGCATCGACGAAGCGATCCGGATCGCGAACTCCACCGCGTACGGGCTGTCTTCAGGGATATGCACGAACCGACTCGACTACGTGACCCGCTTCGTTCAGGAACTGCACGTCGGTACCGTCAACGTGCGCGAGGTGCCCGGATACCGGCTCGAACTGACGCCTTTTGGAGGGATCAAGGATTCCGGCCTGGGGTACAAGGAGGGCGTACTGGAGGCGATGAAGTCGTTCACGAACACGAAGACGTACTCGATCCCCTTCTGAGGCGCACGGCGAGCAAGGAATCGGTCGCACGCGCGACTCATTGCTTTGGAGATCGAAACCTGGGCACGACGAGCCCCGACGAGAAACGATGCAGACGCTGCTGAACCTGATTGCCGCGATCGCCCTGCTGGTCTGGGGGACGCACATCGTTCG
>JBKBSH010000338.1:0-2982 GCA_046291795.1 Burkholderiaceae bacterium
CGATCGACCAGGCGCCAGACGCGCGGATTCGGTGCGTACGCATACGTCATCACCGCGTGCGTCGCGAGGTCCGCCGGCACGCGCGGCGCACCGCGCGCCTTCAGGTAGGCGGGCGACGCGCAGGCGAGCAGCCGCATCGTCCCGAGCCGACGTGCGACGAGCCGATCGCTGCCGACCTGGCCGATGCGGATCGCCAGATCGAAGCCCTCCTCGACCAGATCGACGATCCGGTCGGACACCGACACCTCGAAGCGGACTTCGGGGTGGCGCGCGCTGAAGCTCGCGATCGCCGGCGCCACGCGCTGCACGCCCATCGCGTGCGAACACGTCAGCCGCAGCGTTCCGCGCGGCGCGGCGGTCGACGAACCGGCGAGCGCCTCGGCCTCCTCGAGATCCGCGAGCACCTGGACCGCGCGCTCGTAGAAAGCCTGACCGCCTTCGGTCAGCGACAGCTTGCGCGTCGTGCGGTTGAGCAGCCGCGCGCCGAGATGCTGTTCGAGTTCGACGATTCGCCGCGACAGCGTCGAAGTCGACGTGCCGAGCCGTTCGGCGGCGCGAACGAAACTGCCGGACTCGACCACGGCAGCGAACGCCGCCATCGACGCGAAGCGATCCATGCCGAGAGATTATCCTGCCTTGCGGGACAAATCATCCCGAGATCGAGCATTTATCTTGTAACTCGGCATGCCTAGAGTTCGGCACGCGTGCTCATCGGATCGAGCGCATTCCGATCAACCCGACGAAAGAGGCTCTGCCATGTTCTATCCGCAAACCGCTGCCCTCGCGGCCTTCGTGCTGCGGGTCTCACTCGGCGTCATGTACCTGGCCCACGCGCTCGTGCTGAAGGTCGGCATCTTCGGCATGGCCGGTACGGTCCAGTTCTTTCAATCGCTCGGTTTGCCCGCCTGGACCGCGTGGGCGACCGTGCTCGCCGAGACCGTCGGCGGCGCGCTGCTGGTGCTGGGCATCGGGTCGCGCTACGTGGCGCTCGCGCTCACACCGGTCCTGATCGGCGCGCTGTGGGTCCACTCGGGCAACGGCTGGGTCTTTTCCGCGCCGAACGGCGGTTGGGAATACCCGCTGTATCTGATCGTTCTTTCGGTCGTCCAGGCGCTGCTGGGTGACGGCGCGTATGCGCTCGGAACCCGGCGCGCTCCAGGCGCGGCCAAATTGCAGACCGCGTAGATCATCGATGAGCCGGCGGCCGCTCGGCCGCCTGCCGCTCACGCACTTCGAGGAGGCCTCATGAAACTCTATTGCTCGCCCGGCGCCTGTTCGCTGTCGCCGCACATCGTGCTGCGTGAACTCGGTCTGCCGTTCACGCTCGTCAAAGTCGACCTGAAAACCAAGCGCACGGCCGACGGCGCGGACTATCTGACCATCAACGGCAAGGGCTATGTACCCGCGCTGGAACTGGACGACGGCCAGGTCCTCACCGAAGGCCCGGCCATCGTGCAGTACCTGGCCGACCGCAAGCCGGAGGCTGGAATCGCCCCGCCGAACGGTACGCTGGAGCGCTACCGCCTGCAGGAGTGGCTGAACTTCATCAGCACCGAACTGCACAAGCAGTTCTCGCCGCTGTTCGCGCCGAACACACCCGATGCGACCAGGGACGCGCAGCGCGAGCGGCTCGCCAACCGCTTCGACTGGCTGAGCAAGCAGCTGGCGGGCAAAGAGTATCTGCTCGGCCGCGAGTTCTCGGTCGCCGACGCGTACCTGTTCACGGTGCTGAACTGGTGCGGCTACTTCGGTCTCGATCTCGCCAAGTGGCCGGTGCTCGCGCAGTATCACGCGCGCGTGGCCGTGCGGCCGGCGGTGCGGGAGGCGCTGAAGGCCGAAGGTCTCGCCAAATAGAGGACAAACCGCATGGATCGGCCGGCGCCGATCCACGCGGCTCGAGGATCGATGCTTCCGACGCTGTTCCTTTCCCACGGATCGCCGATGCATGCGCTGCACGGCGGCCGCGCGGCACGCGCCTGGGCCGAACTGGCGCAACGCCTGCCGCGGCCGCGCGCGATCCTCGTCGCTTCGGCCCACTGGGAGACCGAACTGCCGATGGTATCGACGGGCGCACGGCCCGAGACGATCCACGATTTCGCCGGCTTTCCACCGGAGTTGTACCGGCTTCGCTACGCGGCGCCCGGCGCGACCGACGCCGCGCAACGCGCGCTCGATCTGCTGAAGGCTGCCGGACTTCCCGCCTCCGGCAACGGCTGCCGCGGGCTCGATCACGGCGCCTGGGTGCCGCTGCTTCACATGTTTCCCGGCGCCGACGTGCCGGTCGCGCAGATCTCCGTGCAGCCTTCGCTCGGCACGGCGCACCACCTCCGGCTCGGCGCGGCGCTGGCCCCGCTCGCGCGCGAGGACGTGCTCGTCGTCGGCTCGGGCCACATGACGCACAACCTGCGCGAGTGGATCGCCTACGTGCACCGCCACGGAATCGAGCCCGGCGACGCACCGGTCGCGCCGTACGTCGAGCAGTTCCGCGGCTGGATCGACCGCGCGCTTCGCGACGACGACCGCGCGGCACTCGCGGCCTGGCGCGAACGTGCGCCACATGCGCTGCGGGCGCACCCGAGCGACGAGCATTTCGTGCCGCTGCCGCTCGCCTTCGCCGCCGCGGGCCCCGCGCCGCGCGTCGAACGGATCGATGCCGGGGTCGATGCCGGCGTGCTGGCGATGGACGCGTATCTGTTCTGGCCGCGCGAGGACGCGAAGTCGAGCGGCCTTCTCAATCGAGCGGCCTGATCGCGTAGCCGCGCGCCCGCAGCAGCGCGAGCAGCCCGTTCCGCCCGAAGTAGTGCAGCGATCCGACCGCGACGAGATGCAGCTTGCCGCTCGCGGCGAAGCGATCGATCGCATCGACCATCGCCGGATGGCGCGCGTCGATCACCTGCTCGACGACGAAACGTTCGGCCGCACCGCCGGAGGCGCGCATCGCCGCCAGCATGCGCTCGATGTCGGCCGCGTCGCGCCTGTCCC
>JBKBSH010000339.1:0-2974 GCA_046291795.1 Burkholderiaceae bacterium
GGGGCGCGGGAAGGCGGCGGTTCGGGTAAATTATAGGCACACGTTGCACCGCAAAAGCGAGCGCGCCGCGCAGGTCCCGGGCGCCTTCGCCGCATCGAGGAAGCCATGGCCGAAGTCCCGCGCGAGTTTGCGCGCATCAAGCGTCTGCCGCCGTATGTCTTCAACATCACCGGCGAGTTGAAAATGGCCGCGCGCCGGCGCGGTGAAGACATCATCGACATGAGCATGGGCAATCCGGACGGCTCCACGCCCAAACACATCGTCGACAAACTGGTCGAGGCCGTGCGGCGGCCCGACACGCACGGCTACTCGGTTTCGAAAGGCATCCCGCGGCTCAGGCGCGCGATCACCGGCTGGTACAAGCGGCGCTACGACGTCGACTTCGATCCGGAGTCCGAGGCGATCGTCACGATCGGCTCGAAGGAGGGGCTCGCGCACCTGATGCTCGCCACACTCGACCGCGGCGATACCGTGCTGGTGCCGAACCCGAGCTATCCGATCCATATCTACGGCGCGATCATCGCCGGCGCGGACATCCGTTCGGTGCGGATGACGCGAGGCGTCGACTTCTTTGCCGAACTGGAACGCGCGATCCGCGAGTCGTTCCCGAAGCCGAAGATGATGATCCTCGGTTTCCCGAGCAACCCGACCGCGCAGTGCGTCGATCTGCCGTTCTTCCACCGCGTCGTCGAGCTCGCCAGGCAGCACGGCATCTATGTCGTGCACGACCTCGCGTACGCCGACATCACCTTCGACGGCTTCAAGGCGCCTTCGATCATGCAGGTGCCCGGCGCGCGCGATGTCGCGGTCGAGTTCTTCACGATGAGCAAGAGTTACAACATGGCCGGCTGGCGGATCGGCTTCATGGTCGGCAACCGCGATCTGGTCGCGGCGCTCGCGCGAATCAAGAGCTATCACGACTACGGCACCTTCACGCCGATCCAGGTCGCGTCGATCGCCGCGCTCGAGGGCCCGCAGGACTGCGTCGAGGACATCCGCGCGCAGTATCAGAAGCGCCGCGACGTACTCGCCAAGGGGCTGCACGAGGCGGGCTGGATGGTCGAGGTGCCCAGGGCGTCGATGTACATCTGGGCCGAGATCCCCGATGCATACAAGCCGATGGGGTCGCTCGATTTCGCGAAGAAGCTGCTTGCCGAAGCGAAGGTCGCGGTTTCCCCGGGGATCGGTTTCGGCGACTACGGCGACGACCACGTCCGGTTCGCGCTGATCGAGAACGAGCACCGGATCCGGCAAGCGGTGCGCGGCATCAAGGACATGTTCCGCAGGGACGGGTCGATTGCCGCCGCCCGCGCGGCCGCGTGATGCGCGCCGCTTCGCACTTTCGCCAGCCGGTCCAGAACTGACGGCAGGACCACCATGAACCCGATCAAAGTGGGGTTGCTCGGCTTCGGCACCGTCGGCCGCGGCACGTACGACGTCCTGCGGCGCAACCAAGAGGAGATCCGGCGCCGCGCCGGGCGCGGCATCGAAATCGCCGCCGTCGCCGTGCGCGACGCGAACAAGGCGCGCGATGCGGTCGGCCCGGCGCTTCCGGTGACGACGGATCCGCGCGACGTCGTTCGCGATCCTCGCATCGACATCGTCGTCGAACTGATCGGCGGCGACGAGCCGGCACGGGCGCTGGTGCTCGAGGCGATCGAACGCGGCAAGCACGTCGTCACCGCGAACAAGGCGCTGCTCGCCCTGCACGGCAACGAGATCTTCGAGGCGGCGAGCCGCAAGGGCGTGATGGTCGCGTTCGAAGCCGCCGTCGCGGGCGGGATCCCGATCATCAAGGCATTGCGCGAGGGCCTGACCGCCAACCGCATCGAGTGGATCGCCGGAATCATCAACGGCACGAGCAACTTCATCCTGTCGGAGATGCGCGCCAAGGGGCTGCCGTTCGACGCGGTGCTCGCGCAAGCGCAGAAGCTCGGCTACGCCGAAGCCGATCCGACCTTCGACATCGAAGGCATCGACGCCGCGCACAAGCTGGCCATCCTCGCTTCGATCGCGTTCGGTGTGCCGATCAACTTCGCGGCGGCGTACACGGAGGGCATCTCCAGGCTTGCCGCCGAGGACATCCGCTATGCGGAGCAGCTCGGCTACCGGATCAAGCTGCTGGGCATCACCAAGCGAACGGGCAAGGGGGTCGAGCTGCGAGTGCACCCGACGCTGGTGCCGATACAGCGCCTGCTGGCGAGCGTGGAAGGTGCGATGAACGCGGTGCTCGTCAAGGGCGACGCGGTCGGCGTGACGCTGTACTACGGCAAGGGCGCCGGAGCGGAGCCGACCGCATCCGCGGTCGTCGCGGACCTGGTCGACGTCACACGGATGCACACCGCCGACCCGGAAAATCGCGTGCCGCATCTGGCGTTCCAGGCCGAACACCTCGCCGATCTGCCGTGGCTCGGGATCGAGGACACGGTGACCTCGTACTACTTCAGGATGCGCGTCGCCGACCAGCCGGGCGTGCTTGCGGACATCGCGCGAATCCTCGCCGATGGCCGGATCTCGATCGACGCGCTGTTCCAGCGCGAGCCCTCGGAGGGCGAGAACCAGACCGACATCATCATGCTCACGCACGAGGCGGTCGAACGCGACGTCAATGCCGCGATCGCGCGGATCGAGGCGCTGCCGAGCGTTCTGGCGCCGGTGATCCGGATCCGGCAGGAAGAGCTCATCTGATGCGCTACGTCAGCACACGCGGCGGGGCGGCCGAGCAGGGCTTCCTCGACATCCTTCTTTCGGGGCTCGCTCCCGACGGCGGACTTTACTTGCCCGCGTTCTATCCGCAGGTCACGCGCTCCGAGCTCGACGACTGGCGCGCGCTGTCGTACGCGGAACTGGCCGCTGCCGTGCTGCGCAGGTACGTCGCCGACATTGCGCCGGCCGAACTCGAGTCGATGTGCCGCCGGACGTACACGGCCGAGGTCTTCGGCCATGGCCGCGCGGACAGCGACGCCAGCCAGAT
>JBKBSH010000340.1:0-2966 GCA_046291795.1 Burkholderiaceae bacterium
GATGCGGCGCTTCGCCGGCGTGCACCGCGTCGCGCTTTGGCTCCAGCCGGGTGGTCCCGATACCGCACACCCGATCGACCCGGCGGCGGTTTCGCCGTTGCGGCTCGAGCTGCCCGAATTCGGCGTCGCGCTGACGTTTGCGCCGACCGACTTCACTCAGGTCAACCACAGGATCAACGAGGTGCTCGTCCGCTGCGCGGTTCGATCGCTCGATCCCGGGCCGGACGACCGCGTGCTCGACTTGTTCTGCGGGCTCGGCAACTTCACGCTGCCGTTGGCTACGCGCGCCGCGCGTGTTCTCGGCGTCGAGGGCAGCGCGACCCTCGTGCGACGCGCGAAGGCCGCCGCCACGGACAACCGCCTCCACGATCGCGCCGACTTCGAGGCCGGCGATCTGTCCGCGTGGACCGCCGACGACTGGCGTCGTTGCGAGGCGAAACTGGGCCGCGTCGATCGGGTGCTGATCGACCCGCCGCGCGAAGGTGCGTTGGCCGTGGCCCGGGCACTGGCCGCCGCCGAACGCAAACCCCGGCGGGCGGTGTACGTCTCGTGCAATCCGGCCACGCTCGCGCGCGACTGCGCAGTGCTGGTCCACGACGGCGGATGGAAACTGCGCGCAGCCGGCGTGGTCAACATGTTCCCGCATACGGCACACGTCGAGTCGATCGCGGTACTCGAGCCCGCAAGCTTCTGACAGGCGTGTCGATCTGCGTCCGCGTGCTAAGATTCCCCGCTTGCACAGCGACGCAAGGCCTTCATTTGTCGAGCTTTTTTCCGGTTTTCGACGAAGCGTCGACGACGTGACCGCGCGAATGCCCGCGGAAGGCGCCCGGTGAACGCGCGCGGCCGAGCCGCATCGATCATCAACGAGGACACACCAGAACATGACCATCGAACGGACCCTCTCCATCATCAAGCCCGATGCCGTCGCCAAGAACGCGATCGGGCAGATCCTCGCGCGCTTCGAGGCTGCCGGGCTGAAGATCGTCGCGGCGCGCATGCTGCACCTTTCGCGCGCGCAAGCCGAGTCCTTCTACGCGGTGCACCGCGAGCGCCCGTTCTTCAAGGATCTCGTCACCTTCATGGTGTCCGGGCCGATCATGGTCCAGGTGCTCGAAGGCGAGAACGCGATCGCCCGAAATCGCGAGCTGATGGGCGCGACCGACCCCAGGAAAGCCGCGCCGGGAACGATCCGCGCCGACTTCGCCGACAGCATCGACGCGAACGCGGTGCATGGCTCCGACGGCCCGGACACGGCGCGGGCGGAGATCGCGTTCTTCTTCCCGACGATGAGCATCTACTCGCGCTGACCGGATGGCCCGCGTCAATTTGCTCGACTTCGATGCCGCGGGGCTCGCGGCTTTCGTCGAATCGCTCGGCGAGAAGCCTTTCCGCGCGCGGCAGTTGCTGCGCTGGATCCATCGGCGCGGCGCGAGCGGATTCGACGCGATGACCGATCTGGCGAAGTCGCTGCGCGGCAAGCTGGCCGAGCACGCGACGATCGCCGCACCCGCGGTCGTCCGCGACTCGGCGTCGGCGGACGGCACGCGCAAATGGCTGCTCGACGTCGGCCTGGGCAACGCGATCGAGACCGTCTTCATCCCGGAAGACGATCGCGGCACGCTGTGCGTGTCCACGCAGGCGGGCTGCGCGGTGAACTGCGCGTTCTGCTCGACCGGCAGGCAGGGTTTCAACAGAAACTTGACGACCGCCGAGATCGTCGGCCAGCTCTGGTGGGCCGAGCACGCGCTGCGCGCCGCATTCGGACTGACGGCCGACAGCGATCGTGCCATCACCAACGTGGTGCTGATGGGCATGGGCGAGCCGCTGCAGAACTACGAAGCCGTCGTTCCGGCGCTACGGCTGATGCTCGACGACGACGCGTACGGACTGTCGCGGCGGCGCGTGACCGTGTCGACGTCGGGCATGGTGCCGCAGATCGATCGACTCGCCGCCGACTGCCCGGTGGCGCTCGCGGTGTCGCTGCATGCACCGAACGACCGGCTTCGCGACGAACTGGTGCCGCTGAACCGCAAGTACCCGCTGCGCGAGCTGCTCGCCGCGTGCCGGCGCTACCTGGTGAGGGCGCCGCGCGACTTCATCACCTTCGAATACGTGATGCTCGACGGCGTCAACGACAGCGACGCGCATGCGCGGGAACTCATTGCGCTGACGGCCGGCGTGCCGTGCAAATTCAACCTGATTCCGTTCAATCCTTTTCCGGGCTCGGCGCTGCGCCGCTCGCCGGCCGAACGCATCCGCGCGTTCGCGCAGATCCTGACGGACGCGGGAGTCGTCACGACGACGCGCAAGACGCGCGGCGACGACATCGACGCGGCCTGCGGCCAACTCGCGGGCGCGGTGCAGGACCGGACGCGACGGACGGCGCGGGCCTTGCCGCCGCTCGTCGCGGCGGTACGTTGACCGGGAGGCATCATGCGTTGGTGGATCCTGCCTGCGGCGGCCGCGCTGTCGATGCTGGGAGCGGCCTGTACGACGACCACCACGGTCGACGGGTCGCAGGCATCCGCGACGTCGGCGCCGGCGGTCGACCCCGACGCGCGCAAGCGCGCCGACATTCGCCTGCAACTTGCGGCGAGCTACTACCAGAAGGCGCAGTTCAACATCGCGCTCGAAGAAGCGCAGCGTGCGCTTCAGGCCGATCCGAACTACGCCGAGGCATACGGTCTGCTCGGCCTGATCTACATGGACCTGGGCGACCGGCGCGAAGCCGATGCGAACTTCGCGCGTGCACTCAAGCTCGATCCGGCCAGCCCCGAGCTGAACAACAACTACGGCTGGTATCTGTGCCAGACGGGGCGCGAGCGCGAGTCGATCGAGCACTTCGTGCGCGCCGCGCAAACGAGGCTGTACGCGACGCCGGGCAAGGCGATGCAGAACGCCGGCGTGTGCATGATGCAGGTGCGCGACTACAAGGCCGCGGAGCAGTACTTGCGGCGTTCCCT
>JBKBSH010000341.1:0-2956 GCA_046291795.1 Burkholderiaceae bacterium
TTCACGAGGTCGCCCCCGTATGCGTTCATTGCCGAGCTTCGACAGGCACTTGCAGCACGCTGGCCGGAATCCACTTTGGATTGCCGGGGCTACGCGGGCTTGCGCGGCGCCGGGCCGGCCATCTTGCGCTCAAGTGCTCGCAAAGGCCCACGGGCCTTTGACTGCGCCCCTCTCGCGCAACCTGGCTCACCCCGGCATCAGCGCAATTCCCGCGTCCCCCGTGAAATATCCGGGCTAGGGTCGATCCGCAATCGATTGCGAGCAGTGGCCGCGTCGTCTGCGGCGGCAGGAGCAGAAAAACACGGAGCGGCCGCATGACTCGGACGATGACTGCTTCTACGCGCGTCGGCGCGAGCGAGGCACGGACGACGCTGAACAACGCCCGAGCCGAGGCCGTCGCCGCGAAGGGCAGCGCGGCGCTGGTCCGCATCGGACTCGCCTACAGCGCGCTCGGCTAGCACGACAAGGGCGTCGCGCTGATCGAGCAGGGCATCGCCCGCGGCGGGCTGAAGCGCCCGCACGACGCCAAGCTTTACCTCGGCATCGCGCTCGTGCGCGCCGGGCAGAAAGGGCGCGCGGCGCAGGTGTTCAAGACCGTGGGCGGCACCGACGGCACCGCCGACCTGGCGCGGTTGTGGATGAGGGTGCGGTAGGGCGGTGCACCGGACACCCCCTGAGTACGACGCATCCGTCGCTTGGCCTGCGATCGGAGCGATCGCGGTACATTCTGAAACAGCACCGAACCGGTCCCCGGGGCATGATATCGGCACCTTGGCCTTGTCCAAAGCGGAGGTGAAGATGAAGACGATTCCGCTGCTCGCTGCCGTCGCGGCGCTTTTCCTCGCGGCTCCGGTGGTTGCCAAACCGGCCGTCGAAGTCATCTTTACGAACCCCGACGGATATACGGACGCCACCCCTAGGAGTCATCTGGTCGACGAAAAGGAACGCGATGCCACGCTGGCGCTGCTGCGCGAGCATCTGCAGTCGCTCGGTGCCAAGTACCTGCACGCCGACGATCGGCTGCGCATCGAGGTTCTCGATGTCGATCTGGCCGGTGAATTGCGGCTTTGGCGATTGCGCGGTCGCGACGTTCGCGTCTTGCGCGATGTGACGATGCCGCGAATCCACCTGAAGTACGCGTTGGTGCGCGCGGGGATCGAATCCGCCGGAGCGGACCGTTTGGTCGATCCGAACTACCTGCGCGAGTCAGTCTTGTGCCGTACCGGCGGCGCGCTGTGCCACGAGAAATTGCTGCTCGACGAGTGGTTCGTCCGCCGGTTTGCGGACAAAACCGCACGTCGACACCCGTGAGCGACAACTCGGGCTGGAACGAACACTGGCGTCGTAGGCGTGAGGCGGCCGCACACAAAGCGGGCGAACACCTCAGGACGAAGTGCTTGCTCGCTTCTAAGCGACTTTTTCTCGGAAGCGCGGATGGCTGCAGCGCAGCCTCGGATGCTCAATGCGGTGGGCGGTATGTGCAAACGTTCTTCGGGCAGGACACTGACGCCGCTTGGCGCGGCACGCTCGTCTGCGACGACGACGCCGGCTACAAGCAGCTGTTCGGCGAACGCATCGCCGAGGCCGGCTGCCTGGCGCACGCGCGGCGCAAGTTCTTTGATCTGTGGGCCCACCACAAGAGCACGGTGGCCGAGCAGGCGCTGGGCTTCTTCGGCGATCTGTACGACGTCGAACGCGAGGTGAGGGACCTGGACGCCGACGAGCGACGGCGGATCCGGCAGCTGAAGGCCAGAGGCCGGTGGCCGATGACCTGTTCGCCTGGCTCATGGCGCAACGGCAGAAGGTGCCGCCGGGCTCGGCGACCGCGAAAGCCATCGACGACAGCCTGAATCGCTGGGCGGCGCTGACGCGCTACCTCGGCGACGGCCGGCTGCCCGCCGACAACAACTGGATCAAGAACCGCATCCGGCCGCTCGCGCTGGGACGCAACAACTGGCTGTTCGCCGGATCCTTGCGCGCCGGACAGCGTGCGGCGGCGATCATGAGCCTGATCGGCTCGGCGAAGATGAACGGCCTCGATCCGTACGCCTACCTCAGCGACGTGCTCGCGCGGCTGCCGACGCAGCCGGCCCGCCGCATCGCCGAACTGCTGCCGCATCGCTGGCAGCCAGCCAACACGCACTGATCGCGCGACCACCCGTCAAGACGGGTTCGCTGCGCGCTTAAACGCTGTCGTACAAACCTCCGGTCGAACCGCACAACCTCGATCGTCGGTGTCAACAACTCACCCGCCGCACTCATCGAATTGCGGACGCGGTTCCCGCAGGCTCCTAAGAACGAAGCGCCGCGCTGGACTTGTGACCTGGCCAGCGCGAGCCCCGTGACAACGGCCAACCGATCAACCGCCTGGTCAGTTCCGGACGTCGCTTGACAAACGCAGTTCGACGCAGCCCGTCCAAAGCTTGCGCTTGACGCCGGCTTTGCAAGTCAGAGGCCGCCTTCGCGCAGTTGCACTCGACTCGTCTACCTTGCTGGGCTCACGCAGGTGAAAAACGCGGCCCCCGGAGATCGCATCCTCGCTAGGCGTAAATGCGGAAACGGGCTCTGCTCTCACAGAGCCCGTTCTTCACGGTGTGCCGGTTTAGAAGCTCTGGCTATACCGAAGGTACAGGAAACGGCCCGGAATCTCGTATTGAGGGTCGAAGCTGTTCGCGAATGTTGAATAAGACACTGGCGGGTTTTGGCTGAAGAGATTGTTCACACCAAACGTTACCCGACCCTTCCAAGGCGTCTTCCAGTATACCGATACGTCGTGGTACGTAGTGGCCTTCAGTTTATTGCGGCCGTTGTCCGGATCCGAGCAAAGCTCGGGAAAGCCGAAATCGACCATGAATTGGCAATCCTCGTCTTGCTTGCTGTAGTAGCGGATCCCCCAGGTCGCCCCTAGCTGGTTACGTTCCCAGCGCAGTGCAACGTTGGTGCGAACGCGCCAGTA
>JBKBSH010000342.1:0-2953 GCA_046291795.1 Burkholderiaceae bacterium
TCGCGTCCTCGACCGCCCGCCGCAGCGTGGCCGCCCGCTCCTCGGCCCCTCGCACCCTCTCGTGCAGGTCCGCCAGCCTAGCCGCGGCGTGGGCGTCCCGGGCGGCGTCGCCTGCCGTGCGGCCGATCGAGCTGGTGCTGCGGCACCGGGGCGACCCTGCGCGCGCGTATGCGTTCGTCGTCGAGCCGCGCCGCGTGACCGGCGAGCGCGTCACCGCGCTCGCGAATCAGGCGCGCTCGATCGGGTTGATGCGCCTGCTGATCGTGGCCGAAGGCGGCGCGGACGAAGGCGCGGCCGCGCACCGCAAGGGTGTTCGACTGATGGACCGCGGCGCGATGGACGACGAGCTCAAGAAGCTCGATCTGTCGGTCGCGGCCAAGATCATCGCGGTGGCGCGCAAGCGCGCCGCCGGGCGCGCCGCCGCGGCCGTCGCGCACTGACCGGCGCGAGGGCTGCGCACGGTCAAGCACCGTTCGCGCGAGCGGGCTAGCATGTTCGCATTGAACTTCCTCGACGCTCGTCATGTTCGCCGACCGCAGCGACGCAGCGCAGCGGCTCGCCCGTGCGCTCGAACACTACAAGGGCAGCAACCCGCTCGTGCTCGGCATCCCGCGCGGCGCGGTGCCGATGGCGCGCGACATCGCGCGCGCGCTCGGCGGCGAAGTCGACGTCGTTCTGGTGCGCAAGCTGCGCGCGCCGGGGCAGCGCGAGTTCGCGATCGGCGCGATCGACGAGTCGGGCCGGTCGTACCTGAACCCGGAGGCGTCGTACCTGCACATCCCGGAAGAGTACCTGCAGGCGGAAAGGCAAGAGCAGCTCGCGACGATCCGCGAGCGGCGCCGCACCTACACCGCGAATCGCCCGCCGATCGATCCGGCAGGGCGCATCGTGATCGTCGTCGACGACGGGCTGGCCACCGGCTCGACGATGATCGCCGCGCTGCACGCGCTGCGCGCGAAGAATCCGGGCAAGCTCGTCTGCGCCGTGCCGGTGGCGCCGCCCGACACGCTCGAGCGCGTGCGGCCGTTGTGCGACGAGCTGATCTGCCTGGAGCCGCACCGCGACTTTTGGGCGGTCAGCCAGTTCTACGCGTCGTTTCCCCAGGTCGACGACGACGAGGTCGTCGCCGCGCTGTCGGGCAAGTAACGCACGAACCAGTCGCGTGCGGCGACGGCGGCCTGTTCGAGCGTTCCGGGCTCCTCGAACAGATGGGTGGCACCGGGAACGATCACGAGGTCGTGCTCGCAGCGAAGGTGGCGTGCAGCGCCGCGGTTCAGCGCCAGCACTTCGCGATCCCACTCGCCGACGACGAGCCGCGTCGGCGCGCGAACGCGCGCGAGCGCTTCGGGCGGCGCCAGATCCGGGCGGCCGCCGCGCGAGACGACCGCGCGGACCGATGCACCGAGCTCGGCGGCGGCGATCAGCGCGGCGGCGGCGCCCGTGCTCGCGCCGAACAGACCGATCGGCAGCCGGTTCACCGTCGTTTGCCCTTGCGCCCAGACGCACGCGGCGACGAGCCGGCGCGCGAGCAGCGCGATGTCGAAGCGGGCGGCGCGGTCGGTGTCCTCGGCGGCAGTGAGCAGATCGAACAGCAGCGTGGCGAGGCCGGCCTCGTTGAGCACGCCGGCCACGTAGCGGTTGCGCGGCGACAGTCGGCTCGAGCCGCTTCCGTGCGCGAACAGCACGAGTCCGCGCGCGGCTGCGGGCAGCGCGAGATCGCCCGGCAGCGTCACGGCGTCGGCGGCGATGGCGACTGCGCGCGGCTTCATCGTGCGTGCAGCCTGACCGGAATGCGGCGCGGGCCGAAAGCGCCTTCGAACCGGCCGAAGCGTCCGGCGATCGGCGTCGCGCAATGCGGGCAACGGCCGTCCTCGGTCAGCTCGTAACGCAGGATGCGGTACCAGTCGCGCTCGATCAGCGCGGCGCGGCAGCGCGGACAGAAGGTCGTGCCGCCTTCGGTGTCGTGCACGTTGCCGGTGTAGACGTAGTGCAGGCCTTCCTCGATCGCGATGCGGCGCGCGCGCGTGAGCGTGGCGGGCGGCGTCGGCGGAAGTTCGGTGAGCTTCCAGTCGGGATGGAAGGCGGTGAAGTGCAGCGGCACCCCGGGGCCGAGCTCGCGGCACACCCACCGGGCGAGCGCGCGGATCTCGTCGTCCGAGTCGTTCTTCGTCGGGACGAGCAGCGTCGTGATCTCGGTCCACACATCGGTTTCGCGGACGAGGTACTTCAGCGTGTCGAGCACGGGCGCCAGATGCGCGCCGGTCAGCTTGAAATAGAACTCCTCGGTAAAGGCTTTCAGGTCGACGTTGGCGGCGTCGATCTTCGCGTAGAACTCGCGGCGCGGCTCGGCATGGATATAGCCCGCGGTGACCGCGACGGTCTTGAGTCCGCGCGCGTGGCATGCGTCGGCCGTGTCCATCGCATACTCGGCGAAGATCACCGGGTCGTTGTAGGTGAAGGCGACGCTCTTGCAGCCGGCGGCGAGCGCCGCATCGGCGATCTCGTCGGGGCCGGCCCGATCCATCAGCCGGTCCATCTCGGTCGATTTGGAGATGTCCCAGTTCTGGCAGAACTTGCACGCCAGGTTGCAACCGGCGGTGCCGAACGAGAACACCGCCGAGCCGGGATAGAAGTGGTTCAGCGGCTTCTTCTCGATCGGATCGACACAGAAGCCGGACGAGCGTCCGTAGGTCGTCAGCACCATCGCGTCGCCGACGCGGCGCCGTACGAAACACAGCCCGCGCTGACCTTCGTGCAGCTTGCAGTCTCGCGGGCAAAGGTCGCACTGGATGCGGCCGTCGGGCAGTCGATGCCACCAGCGCGCGGGGTAGAGGCTTTCGGCGGTCGCGTTCACGCGGGCACCTCCTCCTCCCACGTGCGCACCGTGTACCGCGAGATGCGCACCTCGTCGGACCAGAACCCGGGCGGCAGTCCCGCCGTGCGGTTGAGCTGA
>JBKBSH010000343.1:0-2952 GCA_046291795.1 Burkholderiaceae bacterium
CGCCTTCGCTCCCTTCGTCGGGCGCAAGTTGCCCGACTGGCGTGGCCTGACCCTGGAGGCGCGGCTTGCCGACGGGCCGGGCGGCTTCGGCGCAGCCGTGGCGCTGCGCGACTTCGTCTTCGCCGCGCCGCAGATCGACCTGGCCGGTGAGCTCGTGCTGCGCCACGCCGGCCGTCCCGGGCTGCACGGCCGGCTGCGCGGCGCGCGCATCGACGCCACGGCGCTGCACGCGCTGCTGGTGGGCTTCGTGCTGTCGATGGTGTTCGGCCACGCGCCGATCATCTTTCCGGCGGTGCTGCGCGTGAAGCTGCCGTACACGCCGTGGCTGTATCTGCCGCTGGCGCTGCTGCACGCGTCGCTGCTGCTCCGCGTGGCGGGCGTAGCGGCCGAAAGCCTCGCCGTGCGCGCCTGGGGCGGTGCCGGGCACGCGGCGGCGATCGCGCTGTTCATCGTCACGATGGCCGGCAACGCGCTTCGCGCGCGGCGCTGACGACGAAGGGTTACGTCCCGCCGGACCCGGGCAGCCGTTCGAGCAGCGCGCGCAACAGCCGCCGCAGGCGCGGGAATTCGATCGCGTCGAGCGAGTGCTTGAGCTCCGTTGCGAGCTCGACTTCGCCTTCGATCACGAGCCGGCGCTGGAAGAACAGCGTGTCGGCATCGGCCGTTCCGGCGGCGATCGCGGCAAAGTCCGCGGCCGTCGCGGCGAGCTTCAGATCCGGCCGCTCGACCGCGGTGAGCGCCACGCAGCGGCTGCCCTGCACGCGGAAAGCGAACTCGAAGTCGACGTCGGTGACGACGATCGCGACCGACTTGCCGTTCAGCCTGCCGCGCAGATCGGCGGGCAGGCGGTCGATGACGAGCAGGTTCAACCCGCTGGCGAGGGCGAACGACCCCGGATAACGCGGCAGCCAGCGCGGCAGCCGCGGCAGCGCGAACCGAGACTCATGCGTTGCGTTCATCGGAAGCCGCTCAGCGAATCACGGCCGCGCGGGCGGGGGCACGACCGGGCTGGCCGTGCCAGTAGCCGTTGGCGGCGATCGGCTCGTTCGCGCGCGCCTGCGCGAGCGCCTCGCTCGCAGCCGTTTCGCCGCGCCGCACGGAGTCGAACAGCGCGACGATGCGCGCGGTGCCGACCGACTGCGGACCGATCCGCGCCAGCCCGATGCCCAGGTCGGCGAACCGCGGCAGCTCGTCGAGCAGCGTCATCGGCTGCGCCGACTGCGTCTGGATGCCGTTCATCGTGAACAGCGGCTCGCCCTCCTGCGTGGCGAGCGCGATGCCGTCGGGATGACGGATGCAGCGGTATTCGCAGTGGTCCTTCGACAGGTTGTGGTAGCGCGCGGTGAAGCACCTCGCCGACATCGCCAGCGGCAGCCGCGCGTGCGCGATCACCTCGACCTCGATCGGCGCGGCGAGCTCGCGCAGCAGTGTGGCGATGCCGCCGGCAGGCAACTCGATCGGCGCGACCCAGCGCACCGCTCCGGCATCCTGCAGCAGCTTCAACGTGTCGGCGTTGTAGACGTTGAGGAACGGCCCGGCGACGAACGACGCGCGGCCGGCCAGCAGATTGACCGCGTTCATGTCGTTCGCCTCGACGCGGAATCGCGACTGCTCGACCACGCCGCGCACCGCGCGCAGGTCGGCTTCGGCCTCGATCAGCCCGAGCGTCGAAAGCACCACTTCCTTGCCGGCGTCGGCGAGCTGCGCGCCGACGTCGATCCAGTCCGCCAGCCGCAGCTCACGGCGTTTGGAGCAGACCGTCTCGCCGAGGTAGACGACTTCGACCGGCCAGTCCGAGACTTCGCGGTAGAACGCCAGCGTCCGCTCGCGCGGCCAGTAGTAAGGCAGCGGACCCAGGGTGAGTTTCGGTGCGGTTCGCATCGTTGCGGGCCGGGTGAGAGTGCTCATGACGCGTGCCGCTCACTTCCACGGCCGGTGATACGCGCCGAGCGTGCACTGCCGGCCTTCGGCGACCGCCGCCAGTTCCGACTGCCACGCGGGCCGCACGCGCCAGCGCGCGCCCTCTTTCAGCGCGGCGTCGATCGCTTCGCGCCACACGCGCGTGACCTTGGCGACGTACGCGGGGCTGCGCTGGCGGCCTTCGATCTTGATCGCGCGCACGCCGATCGCGGCGAGCCTGGGCAGCAGCTCGACCGTGTCGAGGCTGGTCGGCTCTTCGAACGGGTAGTACGTTTCGCCGTCGACCGTGTAGCGGCCGCGGCACAGCGTCGGATAGCCGGTCGCCTCGTCGGGGAGAAAGCGATCGACGAGCACGCCGTTCAGCCGCGACTCGGTGTGCGTCGGCGTCTGCGTCCAGCGGATCGCCCACGCGGGCGAGCACGCGCCCTTGGTGTTCGGCGACTCGCCGGTCGCGTAGGAGGACAGCGCGCAGCGGCCCTCGACCATGATGCACAGGCTGCCGAAGCCGAACACCTCGATCTCGACCGGCGTGTTGGCGACGACCTGCTCGACCTGCGCCAGCGACAGCACGCGCGGCAGCACCGCGCGCGCGATGCCGAAGCGTTCGCGGTAGAAGTTGATCGCCTCGTAGCTCGTCGCCGACGCCTGCACCGATAGATGCAGCCGCACCTGCGGGTGCGTGCGCCGCGCGTAGTCCATCAACGCCATGTCGGCGACGATCAGCGCGTCGGCGCCGAAGTCGACGGCGCGGTCGACCGCGCGCCGCCACAACTCGCCGTGCCCCGGCTGCGGAAACGTGTTCAGCGCGACCAGCACGTGCCGGCCGCGCGCGTGTGCGTAGCGCACGCCTTCGGCGAGCGCGTGGTCGTCGAAGTTCAGCCCCGCGAAGTTGCGCGCGTTGGTCGCGTCGCGGAAGCCGAGGTAGACATCGTCGGCGCCGTGGTCGACGGCGGCCTTCAGTGCCGGCAGCGTGCCGGCCGGACAGACGAGTCGCATGGATGCGTCGGGCGGGCCGCCAGGCCCGCGCGGATC
>JBKBSH010000344.1:0-2931 GCA_046291795.1 Burkholderiaceae bacterium
AGGCGAAAGCTTCGCACGTCCGACGCGCCGCCGATACGCTCGTCTACACTGCGGCTCGCCCCTTCGTCGACGCACCCGCATGAGCATCGCCGCGCCGGGAAACGCCGCAGCACCGGCCGATACGCGCCGCGTCGCATGGTCGTTGCTGCTGAACGTCGCGCATGCGATCGACCACTGGGTGCTGCTGATCTTCGCGACCGCGGTCAGCACGATCGCTGCCGACTTCGGGTTCGCGCGCTGGGAGGACCTGATGCCTTTCGCGACCGGCGCGTTCTTCGCGTTCGGCATCGGCTCGCTGCCCGCAGGCAAGCTCGGCGACTCGTGGGGACGGCGACCGACGATGCTGGCGTTCTTCTTCGGCCTGGGCGCGTCGCTGCTGGCCGTCGCGGCGTCGACGGGTCCCTGGCAGATCGCGATCGCGCTGACGGTGATGGGCGTGTTCTCCGCGATCTACCACCCGGTCGGCATTCCGATGCTGGTGCGCGATGCCGCGCGGCCGGGCCGCACGATCGGCATCAACGGGCTGGCGGGAAACCTCGGCATCGCGCTCGCGGCGCTCGCCACCGGCGCGCTGGTCAAGTACTTCGGCTGGCGCGCGGCGTTCGCCGTTCCCGCGCTGGTGTCGATCGGCTGCGGCGTGCTGTTCGCGAGGTTCGCGCCGCGCGAAGGACTGCCGCCGACACGGCGCCCGCCATCGAAAGCCGCGCCTGACCGCGGGTTGCTCGCGCGCGTGTTCGCGGTGATCACGGTGACCGCGACGACCGGCTCGCTGATCTTCAACTTCACGACGAACGGCAACGCCGAATTGCTGCGCGAACGGATGGCATCGATCGCGACCGATCCGTTTGCGCTCGGCGCGTTGCTGGCGATCGTCTACGCGATCGCGTCGCTCGCGCAGCTGGTCGTCGGCCATCTGATCGACCGCGTGCCGATGAAGCGTCTGCTGCTGGCGGTCCTCGCGGTGCAGGTGGCGTCGATGACGGCGGCGGCGCACGCGCACGGATGGCTCTTTGTCGCGCTGTGCACGCTCATGATGGCGGCGGTGTTCGGGGCGATCCCGTTCATCGACGCGCTGATCGTCCGCTTCGTCGACGACCGGATCCGTTCGCGCGTCGCTGGCGCGCGGCTCGCGATCTCGTTCGGCATCAGTTCGCTCGCGGTGTATCTGCTCGGCCCGGTGGTCAAGGCCTCCGGCTTCGAATTCCTGCTGCTGGCGATGGCCGGCATCGCGGCCGTCACCTTCGCCGCGGCGAGCCTGCTGCCGAGCGTCGGCCGGACGTAGTAGCCTCAGGCGAACAGTCGCGCCAGTTCCACGCCCGGATCGGGCGCGCGCATGAACGCTTCGCCGACCAGGAAGGCGTGCACGCCGGCGGCGCGCATCGTCGCCACGTCGGCGGCGTGCAGGATCCCGCTTTCGGTGATCACGAGCCGACCGGTCCCGATCCGCGGCGCGAGATCCAGCGTCGTTCGCAGCGAGACGTCGAAGGTCCGCAGATCGCGGTTGTTGATGCCGACGAGCGGGGTGTCGAGTTGCAGCGCCGTTTCGAGTTCGGCTGCGTCGTGCACCTCGACGAGCACCGCCATGCCGAGCGAACGGGCCGCGGCTTCGAGGTCACGCAGCCGGTGCGGATCCAGTGCAGCGACGATCAGCAGGATGCAATCCGCGCCCAACGCACGCGCTTCGGCGACCTGGTACTCGTCGACGATGAAGTCCTTGCGCAGCACCGGCAGGCCGCTCGACCGCCGCGCCGCATCCAGATGCTCGGGCGCGCCCTGGAAAAACCGCGCGTCGGTCAGCACCGACAGGCACGCCGCGCCGTGCTTGGCGTAACTCGCGCCGATCGCGGCGGGATCGAAGTCCTCGCGCAGCACGCCCTTCGACGGCGAGGCCTTCTTCACTTCGGCGATCACCGCCGGCAGACCCGCAGCGATCTTCGCGCGCAGCGCGCGTTCGAAGTCGCGCAGGTCCCGCCGCGCCTCGGCGCGGGCGAGCAGCTTCGCGTACGGCTCGTGCGCTTTCGCGCGCGCGATCTCGTCGCGCTTGACGGCGAGGATCTTGCGCAGGACGTCGCTCACGGCCGCGCCCTCGCGTCGTGCACTGCCTGGTTGCGGCAATGCGCGGGCGATGGCTCGTCGCGCCGCCCTGCCACCGGCCGGACTTCGAAGGTGACGCCGATCATCGGTTTTCCTATCCGGCCAGCTTGCGCGTCGTCTCGACGAAATGATCGAGCTTGCGTTTGGCCGCGCCGCTGGCGATCGCTTCGCGCGCCATGCGGATGCCGTCGTCGACCGACCCGGCGACATCGGCCGCGTACAGCGCGACCGCGGCGTTCAGCGTCACGATCTCGCGAGGCGTCCCCGGCGTGTTCTCGAGCGCCTCGAGCACCATCGCGCGGCTTTCGTTCGCGTTGGCGACCCTCAATCCGCGGTTCGAAACCATCGCCAGGCCGAAGTCTTCGGGATGGATCTCGTACTCGCGGACCTCGCCGTTTTTCAGTTCGCCGACCATCGTCGCGGCGCCCAGCGATACCTCGTCCATGCCGTCCTTGCCCCAGACGACGACCGCGTGCCTGGCGCCCAGCCTCTGCAACACGCGCACCTGGATGCCGACCAGGTCGGGGTGGAACACGCCCAGCAGGATGTTTTCCGCGCCGGCCGGGTTGGTCAGCGGGCCGAGAATGTTGAAGATCGTGCGTACACCCAGTTCCTTGCGCACCGGCGCGGCGTGTTTCATCGCCGCGTGATGGTTGGGCGCGAACATGAAGCCGATCCCCGTTTCGGCCAGGCATTGCGCGACCCTGTCCGGCGACAGGTTGATGTTGGCGCCGAGCGCCTCCAACACGTCGGCGCTGCCGCTGGACGAGGACACGCTGCGACCTCCGTGCTTGGCCACGCGCGCACCCGCGGCCGCGGCCACGAACATGCTGGCGG
>JBKBSH010000345.1:0-2929 GCA_046291795.1 Burkholderiaceae bacterium
CGTGCCGTCGCGCTGGATCTCGAGCCCCACTTCGGACAGCCGGGTGTAGTCGCCCGCGGCCGCGCTCATCGTGCCGCGAACGATCGAACGGACTCCGTTCTGCACCTGGCGCAGCAGCGATTCGCCGTTCAGCACCGCCGCAGTCTTGGTATTCGGGTCGTACTTCGTCAGATCGGCGATCAGCTTCTCGACCTCGTTGTACGCCTTGACGAAGTCCTCGACCGACTTCTTGACCGCGTCCGCGTCCTGCGCGACCGTGATCTCGGCGTCGACCGTCGTTCCGGGCGCGGAGCCGGCCGGCGGCGCCTTCGCGAGCGTCAGCGTCAGGCCTTCGATCACGCCGTTGACGGTGTTCGAAGGCGACGTGAGCGCCAGCCCGTTGATGCTGAACTGCGCGTCCTGCGCCGCCTGGTTCTGCGTGAACGCCAGCGCCGCCAGTCCCGCGTCGACCTCGATCTGGAAGCCGTTGGCGGCACCGCTCTGCCTGGAGTTGAGCACGAGCCGCGTCTGTCCGCCGTCGTTGACGAGCGATGCGCGTACGCCGACATTGGCGGCGTTGATCTCGTCGCGGATCTCGGCGAGCGTTCCCGTCCCGGTGTCGCCGACGTTGATCGTCGCGAGCACGGTCGCGCCGTCGGCGCTCTTCAAAGTCAAAGTGCCGCTGCCGACGTCGGCCGTCGCACTCGCAAAGGCGGCCGAAGCGTTGGACTGCCCGCGCGCGAGCCGGCTGACCGACACCGCGTAGCTGCCGAGCTGCGGCGTTCCGCTCACGACGGCGGTCGCGCCCTCGCCGCTGGTCGTCGCCTTCGCAGCGGTAAAGGTGTTCGTTCGGCGCAGCGCGTCGGCGGCCGTCTGCAGCGCGTCGAGCGCGCTCTTGACGCGGCCGAGCGCGGTGAGCCGCGACTGGATCTGCGTCTCGCGCTGCTGCAACTGGACGAGCGGCTTGCGCTCGATGGTCATCAACTGCGAGACGAGTGCGCGGACATCGATCGCGCCGCCGCCGATTCCGGTGGTCGCCATGGTGACGTTGCTCCTTTCCGCGCGGCGCGGCTGCGCCGGCACAGTCCTCGTCCGGTTCAGGCTTCGGCGCGCAGCAGCGCGCCGGCGGTGACGTCGTCCTGCAGCGCACGCGCGATCGCGAGCGCCTCTTCGGAGGGGATCTGCCGCAGCACTTCGCGGGTGCGCGTATCGACCAATTTAACGATCACGCGTCGCGTGTCTTCGTCGAATTCGAACGTCAATTCGCTGGCTTTTTGCGCGAGCCGGCGGCTGGCCTCGGCCATCGCCCGGCGTAGCTGTTCGCTTGCGGCGCGATCGGCCGCTTCGCGCGCTGCGGTTTGCTGCGCGGACGGTGCGGCCGGCACGGCCGCGTCCCGACGGATCGCCGGATGCGCCGGCGCGGAAGCGCGCGCCATGCGCTCCTGCACTGCACGGTCGACCTGGTCGATGTTCATCGCGCGCTCTCGCTCGAGCCTTGCCGGGATGGCCCCCTGTTCGCCGGTTTATTCGGCACGCCAACCGCCCGACTTGATGCCTGCGGCGCAAGAAAAAGGGGGCTCGACCGAGCCCCCTTTCGGTGCCTGCCCCAAGCCGCCGGGGCCGGAAAGCCGCCTAGCCGCGCAGCAGCGAAAGCACGTTTTGCGGCATCGCGTTGGCCTGCGCGAGCATCGCCGTGCCCGCCTGCTGCAGGATCTGCGCACGGGTCAGCGCGGCGGTTTCGGCCGCGTAGTCCGCATCCATGATCCGGCTGCGCGACGCCTCGGCGTTTTCCGCCGCCACCTGCAGGCCGCTGATCACCGCCTCGAAGCGCGACTGCGTCGCGCCGAACGTGGCGCGCAGGCTGTTGACCGTGTTCAGCGCCGTGTCCATGTTGCCGATCGCGGTCTGCGCATTCGCCGTCGTGGTCAGGTCGCCCGACGTGATCGACAGCGCCGACACCGTCACGTCGATGCGGTCGTTGGCGGTCGTGCCGGCGCCGACCTGGAAGGTCAGCGTGGCTGCCGTCGACAGCAGCGCCTGGCCGTTGAACGAGGTCACGGCGACCAGGCGCGTGTTTTCGGCGACGAGCTGCTGATACTCCGCGTCGAGCGCCGCCAGATCGCCCGACGCGGTGGCGTTGGCGGCCTGTACCGCCAGTTCGCGCATGCGCTGCAGGTTGTTGCCGATCGCGCCCAGCGCGCCCTCGGCGGTCTGCGCCAGCGAGATGCCGTCGGCGGCGTTGCGCATCGCGACGTTCATGCCGCGCACCCGCGCATTGATCCGCTCGGCGATCGCCAGCCCCGCCGCGTCGTCCTTCGCGCTGTTCACGCGCAGACCCGACGACAGCCGCTGCACGGCACTCGTCATCGCCGCCTGCGACGCGTTCAGGTTGCGCTGCGCATTCAGCGACATCAGATTGGTGTTGATGATCTGTGGCATCTCAAAGCTCCTTTCCTGGTTTCTCGAAAAGCAGCCGCTTCGACAGTCGGCGCTTTCACCTTTGCCCAAGCGGCTGCGCTTCTTCTCGAAGGCTTCCGCGGTCACGCGGTCGACTGCGCCGCGCTAGGTGACTTATCGGTGACGGCCCTGCCGAACTTTAGGGGGCGCGTCTTCGCGGCCTAACGGAGTCAAGCGATGGAGCAGCTGAAAAGCGCAGCGATCGCCGCGCAATTTCCCCGACGCGGGCCGAGCGTCCGTCGAGCGCATGCGCGGCGCATGCGGTTTGTCTCGACCTGTGGCGATCGCGCGAGCCGGTGCGCACGAAAAAAACGCGCGCCGAGGACCGCGGTCGCTGCGGCGCGCAGGGCGGGGGAGGAAACCTGTCTCGCTTCTGGCTCGTAATCGGTGCGTCGGGCGCCGGCCTGCCGCGCGCGCGCCCGGCATCGCCGCTTCGAAATCCCCACCGGACCTCGGAGCTTTCGAGCGACCGCACCGTCCGTAACTTCGGCGT
>JBKBSH010000033.1:0-11795 GCA_046291795.1 Burkholderiaceae bacterium
GGTCCGAGCGCGCGCCGCGCGAGAAGGCCATCCACGCCTCCGGTGCAGCGATCGCGCTGATCGCGCTGCTGTATCTGATCGCGGTCGAGCCGGCGATGACCGGGATCGCGCGGCTGGAGCGCGGGCTGCCGCAGGCACGCGCACAGGCCGCGAAGCTCGACGCGCTGCTCGGCGAAGTCAAGAACCTGAGGTCGCGCGCGCAGGTCGCGACCGTTTCGCCGCAGGAAGCGCGCGGCGCGCTCGAAAAGTCGCTCGCCGCCGCCGGGCTGAAGGCCGCCCGCATCGTTCCGCTCGCCGACGGCGACCTGCAACTGACCTTTGCCAACGTCCCGTACGCGACTTGGGCGGCATGGCTCGCGCGCACCGAGCGCGAGCTCGGCGCGCGCGCGGCGAGCGTGAGCGCCACCGCGACGGCCACGCCGGGCAACGTCGACGTCGAACTGGCGCTGCGGCTGGCGCGGCGCGCCGGGTAAGGTCGCGCCGTGCTCCGCTGGATCGGCTACGGGCTCGTCGCGCTGATCGCGACCGTCGCGACGGTCGGCACGCTCGCGCCGGCGCAATGGCTCGCAGCGGGCGTCGCGCAGGCCACGCGCGGCCACGTCGAACTCGCCGAAGCCAAGGGCACGCTGTGGAACGGCGAAGCCACACTGGTGCTCGCGTCGGGCGCGGGCCCGGCCGCCGTGCGCGCGAGCCTTCCGGAGCGCTTGTCCTGGCGACTTTCGCCGTGGCAACTGCTGACCGGAACGGTCGATCTGACGCTGCAGCATCCGTCGGCGCTGTCGCAGCCGCTCGCGATCCGGGCCTGGCCGAACGGTCGCGCCGCGCTCGGGGCGACGACCGTTCGCCTGCCCGCATCGCTGCTGATCGGCTTGGGCGCACCGTGGAATACGGTGCGCCCGGGCGGCGTGATCACGTTGAGCTGGGATCGACTGCAGATCGAACCCGGCCGTTGGCAGGGCAACTTCTCGGCCGAGTGGCAATACGCGTCGAGCGCGCTGACGCCCGTCTCGCCGATGGGACACTATCGCTTGCAGACCAATGGCGTATTCCCGGGAACTGAACTGAACCTGCTGACCCTTTCCGGTCCTCTCGAGCTGACCGGCAGTGGCACAATCGCAGGCGGTGGGCGCTTACGCTTTCAAGGCGTGGCACGCGCGGTGCCCGACGCCGACCCCGGCGTGAAAGCGCAACTGACCGGGCTGATTTCGCTGCTCGGCCGGCGCGACGGCGAGTCGGCCATTCTGAACATCGAAAGCTGAGATGACCGAATTGCGCGCACGAAGGAGCGCGACGAGCTTGGTCCCGCTGGCGGCCCGCCCGATCGCCTGGGCGGTGATCTGCGCGCTGATGCTGCCGGCCGCGCCGCTCACCGCGCAGCAAAGCGGCGCGCGCGGCGCCAGGCCGCAAGCCACGGGCAAGGAAGAGACCGTGATGCTGAACTTCGTGCAGGCCGATCTCGAGGCGGTCGTGCGCGCGATCGGTCAGTTCACCGGACGGCAGTTCGTCATCGATCCCCGCGTCAAGGGCACGATCAACCTCGTGACCGAGCGGCCGGTCACCAAGCAGCAGGCCTACGAGCAACTGCTGTCGGCGCTGCGGTTGCAGGGCTTCACGATCGTCGAGTCGCCGCAGCCGGGCGGCGTTGCGCGGATCCTGCCCGAGGCCGACGCCAAGCTGCAGGGCGGGCGTGTGGTCGCGCCTCCCGCGGTGGCGCCGCGCGGCGACCAGATCGTCACGCAGGTGTTCCAGCTTTCCTACGAATCGGCGACCAACATGGTGCCGATCCTGCGGCCGCTGATCGCGCCGAACAACACGATCTCGGCCTACGGACCGAACAACACGCTGGTCATCACGGATTACGCCGACAATCTGCGCCGCATCGCGCAGATCATCGCCGCGATCGACCAGCCCGGCGCCGCGGACGCCGAGATCATCCCGATGAAGCACGGCCTGGCGGTCGAGATCGCGGCGATCGCCACGCGCGTGCTCGACGAGGGCGCGCGTGCAGCCGGCCAGGCGGTCGACGCCGGCCAGCGCGTGCAGGTGCTCGCCGAGCCGCGAACGAACTCGCTGATCGTGCGTGCAGCGAGCCGCGCGCGCCTTTACCTGGCCAAACAGTTCATCGAAAAGCTCGACCAGCCGAGTCTCACGCCGGGCAACATCAACGTCGTTTACCTGCGCAACGCCGAAGCGACCAAGCTCGCGCCGTTGTTGCGAGCGATCGTCGCCGCCGACCCGTCGTTCGTCCCGCAGACGAGCGGCGGCGGGCTGACGCCGACACCGACGGCGCCGGGACAGCCGGGACAGCCGGTCATCCAGCCGCAACCGAGCGCCGCGCCGAGCGCGGTCGGCGCCGGCGCGGCCGGCGGACTGGCCGGAATGATCCAGCCCGACGCCGCGACCAACTCGCTGATCATCACCGCGCCCGAGCCGCTGTACCGCAACCTGCGCGCGACGATCGAAAAGCTCGACGTGCGCCGCGCGCAGGTCGTCATCGAGTCGCTGATCGTCGAGGTCAGCGCCGACAAGGCCGCGGAGTTCGGCGTGCAGTTCCAGGCGCTCGGCGGGCTGCGCGAGACCAACGCCAACGACACCAGCGTGATCGGCGGCACCAACTTCGGCGCGCGCGGCGGCGGAACCAACATCATCGACGCCGCGCAGAACCTCGCCTCGCTCGGCTCGGGGCTCAACATCGGCGTGATCCGCGGCCGCGTGACGATCCCCGGCATCGGCGAGGTGACCAACCTGGGCTTCCTCGCGCGCGCGCTCGAGACGAAGGCCAACGCCAACGTGCTGTCGCGGCCGAACATCCAGACGCTCGACAACGAGGAAGCGAAGTTCCTCGTCGGCCAGAACGTGCCTTTCCAGACCGGATCGTTCACGCAGGGCTCCACCGGCGCGACCAACCCGTTCCAGACTTTCGAGCGGCGCGACATCGGCACGCAGCTTCGCGTGCGGCCGCAGATCTCCGAGGGCGGCGCGGTCCGGCTGTCGATCTATCTCGAGGTCTCCTCGATCGCGCCGACCACGGTGCAGGGGCAGATCGTCACCAACAAGCGCAGCTTCGAGTCGGCGGTCATCGTCGACGACGGCAACTTCGTCGTGCTGTCGGGGCTGATCGAGGACCGCTCCAACGACAGCGAAAGCAAGGTGCCGTTGCTCGGCGACCTGCCGCTGATCGGCAACCTGTTCCGCTACGACAACCGCTCGCGCACGAAGACCAACACGATGATCTTCCTGCGGCCGTACGTGATCCGCGACGAACGCGCTTCGTCGACGCTGGCGGCGGACCGCTACGAGTACATGCGCGCGCAGATGACCGACAGCCAGCGGCCCGACTCGTTGCTGTTCCGCGGCTACCAGACGGACCTGCCGCCGCCCGCGACGGCGCGTCCGCCCGAAGCCTCACCTGCAGTGCCGCCCGCCACCAGCGCGCCGCCGGCGACGGCCACCCCGGTCGCGCCGCCCGCGCCCGAACCGGCGCCGGCGCCGATGCCTGCGCCCGCGCCGCAATCGTTCGCGCCGCAGCCCGACGCGGCGTCGGCCGCGACCCCGCCGCCGGCCGCGGCTCAAACGACAACGCCTGCGGCGCCCGCAACGGGCGCGTTCGCCGCGGCGCCGGGAACGACGGCACCGGCGACGAGCACGCAACTGATCCAGGTCGTCGCGATCGGCGACATCGCCAAGGCGCGCGAGCTGCAGAAGCAGCTTCGCGCGGCGGGCTTCGACGCGTACTGGGAGAGCGTGCGCCGGCCCGACGGCAAGGGCGAGGTCGTTCGCGTGCGCGTCGCCGTCGATCGCGCCCGCCAGAGCGTGGCCGAGACGATCGCCGAGCTGAGAAAGCGCGGCTTCGAGCCGACGCTGGTCAATCCGTGAGGAGCGCGTACCGATGAGCAGCGCGCAGGCGTTAGTCCCGTACGCGTTCGCGCGCGACAACGCGATCCTGCTCAAGCCCACCGGCGAACGAGACGCCGAGGCGTGGATCAGCGAGTCCACGCCGCTGGCGGCGCTGAACGAGGTCATGCGCGTCTTTCCGGGGCGCGTGAAACCGATCGTCGTGGCCGCCGACAAGCTCGCCGAGGCGATCGCGCAGACCTACTCGCAGTCCGAAGGCAGCGCGCAGCAGATCGTCGGCGACATCGAAGGCGAGTTCGACATCACGCGGATGATGCAGGAGGTCCCCGACATCGAGGATCTGCTCGAAGCCGAGGACGACGCGCCGATCATCCGCATGATCAACGCGCTGCTGACGCAGGCCGTGCGCGACGGCGCGAGCGACATCCACATCGAGGCGTTCGAGACCTATTCGCTGGTGCGCTTCCGCGTCGACGGCACGCTGCGCGACGTCGTCCGGCCCAAGCGCGCGCTGCACGCGGCGCTGGTGTCGCGCATCAAGATCATGGCGCAGCTCGACATCGCGGAGAAACGCCTGCCGCAGGACGGCCGCATCACGCTGCGCGTCGGCGGCCGCGCGATCGACGTTCGCGTCTCGACGCTGCCGACCGGCCACGGCGAGCGGGTCGTGCTGCGGCTGCTCGAGAAGGACCTGAGCAAGCTCACGCTCGAGAACCTCGGCATGAGCGACCGCACGCTGCGCCGGTTCGACGAGCTGATCCACCAGCCGCATGGAATCGTGCTCGTCACCGGACCGACCGGCTCGGGCAAGACCACCACGCTTTACGCGGCGATCCGCCGGCTCGACCACGCCACCACCAACATCATGACGGTCGAGGATCCGATCGAATACGACCTCGAGGGCATCGGCCAGACGCAGGTCAATCCGAAGATCGAGATGGACTTCGCGCGCGCGTTGCGAGCGATCCTGCGGCAGGATCCCGACGTCGTGATGATCGGCGAGATCCGCGATCTCGAGACCGCGCAGATCGCCGTGCAGGCGTCGCTGACCGGCCACCTCGTGCTCGCCACGCTGCACACCAACGACGCCGCCAGCGCCGTGACGCGGCTGATCGACATGGGCATCGAGCCGTTCCTGCTGTCGTCGTCGCTGCTCGGCGTGCTCGCGCAGCGGCTCGTACGCAAGCTGTGCCCGCACTGCAAGCAGCCGGTCGAGTCGTTCGGCGGCAGCGGCCAGACCTTCCGCGCGGTCGGCTGCGTGCAGTGCGGCCATACCGGCTATCTGGGCCGTACCGGCATCTACGAACTGCTGACCGTCGACGACGAGATGCGGCTGCTGGTGCACAACGGCGCCAGCGACGCCGACATCCGCCGCGCCGCCGAGCGTGCCGGCATGCTGCCGCTGCGCGCCGACGCGATGCGCTGGGTCGCCGCCGGCATCACTTCCCAGGAAGAAGTGCTGCGCGTCACGCGCGAGTGAAATGAGCGGACGCGCCGGCGAGCAGACGCGGAGCAACGCGGAGAAGGCAGTCGCTCGTCGATCGTGGCGAGTCTGCTCGCCGTCCATGTCCGTCCGTTCGCCCGGTTGATCGCGCATGGCCGCCTACCGCTACGCGGCCGCCGACGCCTCCGGCAGGGAGACGACGGGCGTGCTCGAGGCCGATTCCGCGCGCGCCGCGCGGCAGCTTCTGCGCGGCCGCGGGCTCGTGCCGCTGACGGTCGAGCCCGTCGTCTCCGAAGCGCAGAAGCAGGCGCTGTCGCTCGCGCTCGGCCGCAGGCTGTCGCAGACGGAACTGGCGGTGATCACGCGCCAGCTCGCCAGCCTGCTCGGCGCGGCGCTGCCGGTCGCCGACGCGCTGACCGTCATGGTCGAGCAGAGCGAAAAGCAGTCGGTCCGCGAGCTGATGGCAGCGATCCGGACCGACGTGCTCGGCGGCTCGTCGCTGTCGAAGGCGCTCGCTCGCCATCCGCGCCAGTTCCCCGACATCTACCGCGCGCTGATCGCGGCCGGCGAGGAGTCGGGCAAGCTGGGTTCGGTGCTGCAGAGCCTCGCCGACTACATCGAAGAGCGCGCCAGGCTGCAGCAGAAGATCACGCTCGCGTTCGTCTACCCGGCGATCGTCACCGTCGTCGCGCTGGCGGTGGTCATCGGCCTGCTGACCTACGTCGTGCCGCAGGTCGTCCAGGTGTTCGCCAACACCCGGCAGGCGCTGCCGTTGCTGACGCGCGCGCTGATCGCGACGTCGGACTTCGTGCGCGGCTACGGCTGGATCGTCGCGGCGCTCGTCGCGATCGGCGCGTTTCTCATCAACCGAGCGCTGCGCGTCGATGCGGTGCGCATGCGCTGGCACCAGCGCATCCTGAGGCTTCCGGTCGCCGGTGTGCTCGCGCGCTCGATCAACACGGCGCGCTTCGCCAGCACGCTTTCGATCCTGGTCGGGTCGGGCGTTCCGATGCTGCGCGCGCTGCAGGCGGCCGGCGAGACGTTGACCAACCTGGCGATGCGCGCGCGCGTCGTCGAGGCGACACAACGCGTACGCGAGGGCTTTTCGCTGGCGCGGGCGCTGCGCGCCGACGCCGACGAGGAGCGCCGCGCCGGGCACGCAAAGCTCTTCCCGCCGGTGCTGATCCATCTGATCGCCTCGGGCGAAGCCACCGGCAAGCTGCCCGAGATGCTCGCGCGCGCCGCCGACATCCACGCGCGCGAAGCCGAGCGCAGAGCGCTGTTTTTCACGTCGCTGCTCGAGCCCGCGCTGATCCTGACGATGGGGGTCGTCGTGATGCTGATCGTGCTCGCGGTGCTTTTGCCGATCATCGAGATCAACCAGCTCGCGCGCTGAGGATCGAGGACCGAGGGCGGCGCCGCGCGATAACCGCGCGATGCTGCGCACCTCGCTCGACTCGCTGCCCGCCTCGCGCATCCGCGAAGCCGCCAACGCGGCGCTCGGCCGCGAAGACATCGTCAAGTTCTGGTTCGGCGAAGGCGATCTGCCCACGCCCGATTTCATCCGCGCCGCGGCCAAGGCCGCGCTCGACGCGGGCGAGACCTTCTACAACCACAACCTCGGCATCGCCGAACTGCGGCAGGCGATCGCCGATTACGCGTCGAAGCTGCACGGTGTCCGCATCGAAGCCGCGCGCATCGCGGTCACGAGCGCCGGCGTCAACGCGCTGTCGCTGATCGCGCAGGCGCTGCTCGATCCGGGCGACCGCGTCGCGATCGTCACGCCGGTGTGGCCGAAGCTGACGTCGATCCCGCGCATCATGGGCGCGGAGGTCGTCCGCGTGCCGCTCGACTGCCGCGCCGGCACCTGGTCGCCCGACCTGCAGAAGCTCGTCGATGCGGCCGCGCCCGGCACGCGTGCGGTCATCGTCAACTCGCCGAACAACCCGACCGGCTGGACGATGCCGCAGGCGGACTGGAACGCGCTGCTCGCGCATTGCCGAAAGCACGGGATCTGGCTCGTTTCGGACGACGCGTACGAGCGGCTCGTTTATACGGGCGAACCTCATGCGCCCGGCGTTCTGGCGCAGATCGACGACGGCGAGCGCTTCATCAGCGCGAACACGTTCTCGAAGTCGTGGACGATGACCGGCTGGCGGCTCGGCTGGCTGATCGCGCCGAGCCGCTTCGTCGCCGACTTCGGCAAGCTGGTCGAGTTCAACACCTCGTGCGCGCCGCCGTTCGTCCAGCGCGCCGGGATCGTCGCGATCCGCGACGGCGAGCCGCTGATCCGCGGAACGGTCGCGCGGCTCAGGCGCGCGCGCGACCTGCTCGTGCAGCGGCTGCGCGCGCTTCCGGGTGTCGAGGCGGCCGCGCCGCCGGGGGCGATGTATCTGTTCTTCCGGATTCCCGGCCGCAGCGACGACAGCCTCGCGTTCGCCAAGGAACTCGTCACGCGCTCGGGGCTGGGGCTCGCGCCGGGCGTCGCGTTCGGCGCCGAAGGCGAGGGCTATTTGCGCTGGTGCTTCGCCGCGACCGAAGCGCTGATCGAGCAGGGCGTCGAACGCCTCGCCCGGCATCTGCACTGATCCGCGCAGCCGGCAGCGGCCCGCAAGCCGCGCCGGATCAACCGCGCGCGCCGGGTGCCGCGGACGCGCGCAGCGCGAGCCGGCGTGCCGCAAGGTAGCTCGCCGCGATCAGCGCGATCACCGCGGCGCCGAAGGCGAGCTCCCTGCCGTCGCTCCACGCGCCGATCGCGGGCGCGGCGAGCTTCAGCGCACCGAAGCCGGCGACGAGCAGACTGACCGCCGACACCGCGAGGCTCATCACGCGCGACGCGATCACCGCGATCTGGTCGGCGCGCGCGATCAGCCGCGAAATCCACGGCCCGTTGACGCCGTCGGTCACGAGCATGCCCAGCACGAACAGCAGTCCGACGAGGATCGCATGACCGACGCCGCCGAACTGCACCGCCGTCAGCGCGAACAGCGCGCTCTGCGACATGGTGTCGAACGACAGCGCGAACGGCGCGCCGACCAGCGCGACCGCGGCGGGCCGGCGCGCCTCGCTGAGCCTGCCGAGGAAGCGGCCCTTCAGGCCGATCGGCGCGACGATCTCGTCCGGCGCGGCGGTCAGCACCGCGCGCAGGTTGACGATCCCGATCAGCGAGAGAAATCCGATCGAGATCCACGCCCCGCTCGCCTCCAGCCATGCGGGTGCGTCCCATCGTTCGCTCGCCAGACCGACAGCCACGGCGATCGCGACGACGACCATGCCGTGCCCGAGCGAGAACAGCGCGCCGCAGTAGCGCGCGAACGTCCGCCGATGGCGCGCGTTGTGCCGGGTCAGTCCGTCGATCGTCGCGAGGTGGTCCGCATCGAATCCGTGCTTCAATCCGAGCAGAAAAACCAGCGCGGCGAGCGCGGTCCATTCGCTGGGCAGATCGTGCATCGACTTCCCCGGGGCCGCGCGGCGTCGCGGCGCCCGTGAAGTGTTGCCCCGCCCTCTCGCACGCGTGTTGTCCCAGATCAGACTGCGCCGAATCCGGCGCCCTGAGCCCATCCGATGAGCGGCCGCACCATCGCGTACACGTTGCGCGAGGACGAAGTCGACTTCGAGGCCGTTCGAGCGCAGGGCGCCGGCGGACAGAACGTCAACAAGGTGTCGAGCGCCGCGCAGCTTCGATTCGACGTCCGCGCATCGTCGCTGCCGGATGCGCTGAAGGCGCGGCTGCTCGCGCTGCGCGATCGGCGCATCGGTGCCGACGGCGTCGTCACGATCAAGGCGCAGCGCTACCGCAGCCTGGAGATGAACCGCGCCGACGCGCTGGCGCGCCTGCGCGCACTGCTCGACACGGCCGCCCGCCTGCCGCGCGAGCGCCGCGCGACGCGGCCCACGCGCGCGTCGCAACGCGAGCGCGTCGAGCGCAAGGTCAAGCGCGGCCGGATCAAGGCGCTGCGCGGGCGCGTGCGCGACTGACGCTCAGGCCGAGCCTGAAATCTCGCCGATCAGGATCACCGGCCCGGTCGGCGCGCCGGTCGGTGACCCGCCTGCCGGTTCGACCGAAATCGCGAGCTTCGCACCCGCCTGCAGCCGGCCCGCGTGCGCGGCCGGCAGCCGCAGCTCGGCATCGAGCTGGCCCAGCACCGCGAGCGAGATCGGCGCACCGCCTTCGCGCGGGATCAGCCACAGCTCGTAGCTGTGCTGCGGACCGGCGAGTACCGGCCGCGACGCGCGCAGCCGCAGCGCGGTGCCGTCGCGCGAGACCGCGGCGGTCACGGCCGCAGCGGGCTCCTTGCCGACGAGCCGCGCCACGTCGACGTAGCCCGGCGCAACCAGCGGCGGCAGCACGTTGAATGCAAGCACGAGCACGAGCGCCGCGGTCGCCGCGGCGGCCCAGCCGCGCCAGAAGCCGATGCGCCCGTACCACGGAGTCCGGTAGCGGTCGAGTTCGAGCTCGCGCCGCAGCCGCTTCCAGATCGCAGGCGAAGGTTCGACCGCGATCGACTGCGCGAAGCGCGGCGCGACGGTGCGCTGCCAGTATTGCAGCCGCAGCACGACCGGCGGCTCTTCTCGCAGCGCCCGCTCGAAGCGGCGTCGCGCACGCCCGCGCAGCGTGCCGAGCAGATACTCGCCGCACAACGCGTCGAGATGGCGGTGCCGTGCGAGTCTCATCGCGCCTGCCCCATGCACGCTTCGACGCATTCGCGCAGGTTCGCCATGCCGCGGCGGATCCACGTCTTGACCGTGCCCAGCGGCTTGTGCAGATGCGCGGCGAGTTCGCCGTGCGAAAGCCCGTGCGAAAACGCGAGCACGAGTGTCTGCCGCTCGACCGCGGCCAGCTCCGCGAGGCAGTCGCGCAGCCAGCGGCCGATGCGGTCGCGATCGACCGCGTCGTCGGCCGGCGCGCTCCAGTCGAACAGCCGGTCGAGCGCGCCGTCGGGGTCTTCGTCGAGCGCGTCGTGATACGAGTCGACGCGCGCGACGTCGTGACTTTCCATCAGGTCCAGCGCGCGGTTGCGAACGATCGCGACCATCCATCCGGTCGGCGCGCCGAGCGGGTCGAACGAATCGGCGGTGCGCCAGATCTTCGCGAATGCGTCGTGCAGCACTTCCTCGGCGAGCTCGCGCCGGCGCACGATCCGCTGCGCCACGCCGAGCAGCAGCGGCGCGCACGCGCGGTAGAGCTGCTCGAACGCTTCGGCCGCGCCGCTGCCGCGCGCGGCGACGGTCAGCAGCAACCGTCTGATGGTCGGATCGTCGAGCATGGGCCTGCGCCTTCGCGCCTGCGGATGATACGGATGCCGCACGCTAATGGATCCGTTCTCGGTTTCGCCGCGATCAGACCGCGAACAGAGACAGGTCGAAGACGCGCTCGACGATCCAGACGCCGGCGGCCAGCGCGAGCAGCGCCGAGCCGGGCACGAGCACCCAGCGGGGATAGCCCGGCCAGCGGCGAAGCGCCGCCAGCAGCGCGAAACACGTTCCGACGATCGCGAGCTGACCGATCTCCACGCCGAGGTTGAAGCCCGCGAGCGCAAGCGCCAGTTCCATCCGCGGCAGCGCCAGCGGCGCCAGCACCTCGGCGAAGCCGAAGCCGTGGATCAGCCCGAAGCCGAAAGCGACGAGCGCGAGCCTGCGCGTGACCACCGGCCACAGGTTGTTCAGCGCGGTCGCGAGCACGGTGGCCGCGATCAGCGGCTCGATGATGCGCGGGGAGTTGCGAACCCAGCCGAAGCTCGCCGCGGCGAGCGTCAGCGAATGCGCCACCGTGAACGCGGTCGCGATCCAGACGACCGCGGCGGCCGCTCCGCGCAACTCGTCGCGCGCGACCCAGCGTCCGCCCTCGCGGCGCAGCACCGCGGGCAGCATCAGCCCGAGCAGGAACAGCACGTGATCGAAGCCGCCCGCGATGTGCGTGATGCCTTCGGTCACGAAGGCAGCGAAGCCGCGCGGCGCGTCGGCGCGCGCTGCATCCAGCCCGATCGACGCGCCCGGCGCGAGCACGCGCGGCGCCGCCTCGCCGGCGATCGACACCAGGACGCGGTGCGACGGATCGACGCCCTCGAACAGCCGGTATTCGAACGCGCGCGCCGCGCAGTCGGCGCGACCGTCGAGCTGCACGAAGCCGAAGTCGTCGATCCGCGCGAACCGCGGCGCGGCAAAGCGAAGGTCGCAGCGTCCGTCCGTCGGCCGCGGCACGAGCCGCTCGCGCGCGAGCGCGTCGATCGCGGCGGAGCGGTCGAGCACCTCGCCCCAGGTGAGCCGGCCGTCGCCGTCGGCGTCCAGATCGAGCAGCAGGTCCAGATCGCGCAACGCGATGCGCCATTGCAGTTCGACGCCGCGCTCGTCCGGCTCGACCCGCAGGTAGGCGGTGCTCGCCGAATGCGCAGACGCCAGACAGGGCAGGACCCAGAGAAGGCAAAGCAGCCATCGGCGCATCAGGCACCTCGCGCCGCAAGCAGTCGTTCGATGCGAACGTCGCGCAGCCCCGTGC
>JBKBSH010000346.1:0-2918 GCA_046291795.1 Burkholderiaceae bacterium
CCCGTGACGCCCGACACGGGCGACGACAAGATCAGGGTGACGGCGCTTGCCAGGCTGCGCGCGCCCATCGGCGGACAGGAGATCGAGTTGCAGCAGATCGATTACGTGATCGGCGGACTCAGCCTGCTTCGCGTCCGCATCCGCGAAGGCCGCCGGCACACGGTCTTCGACATCGACGCGGCAACGGCGGCGGCGTGGGGCGAGGCGATGCTGCGTTGGGGACAGTCGCAGTCGGCGCATGCCGGGGGCGCGGGATGAGCGCGTCGAGCTCGGTCGATTTCGCGTACGCGATCAGCGGCGACCGCATCGGTCGCGACTACGCGGACGGACTGTGCCGCGCGCTGACCGCCGCCCTACCGTGGCTCGACGACGACCCGCTGGCCGGCGTGCATCCGATGCGCGGATTGACCCCATGCCTGGACGGGTTGCTGGTCGGCAGCCGCACCCGCCTGATGCTGCGCGCCCCGATGTCGCGCTCCGCCGATTGCGAACGTCTGCAGGGCTCGCGTATCGAAGTGCCGGCGCCCCTGACGGTCGGCCGAATCAGCGTGCGCGAGCTGCTCGCGTACCCGGTGTTGCACGCCAGGCTGGTCGTCACCGGCGCGGAAGAGGAAGCCGACTTCGTCGCCGACATCGAGCGCGGCGTGGCGGAGCTGGGCATCGACTGCGAGATGATCGTCGGTCGACGAGCCGAGGTGCGGGCGGGGACCGAGCGTCTGGTGGGCTTCAGCCTCATGCTGCACGGCCTGTCGCCCGCCGCGTCGCTGCGCGTGCAAGAGCGCGGGTTGGGGCTGCATCGCAAGCTCGGCTGCGGACTGTTCGTCCCGCACAAGTCGATCGCCGCGGTCGGCGTGTGAGGCAGCGCTGTCAGGCAGAAGGCTCATGAGCGACCGCGCCGCCGTGACGCTGGACATGAGCGGGCTGTCTTGCCCGCTGCCGTTGCTGGGGGCGAAGAAGATCCTCGACGACCTGCCCGACGGGCAGCACATGATCCTGATCTCGGACTGCCCGGGCACCGGCGACGACCTGCGCGCCTGGGCAAGCATCACCGGTCACGAGGTGGTACGCGCCGAGCCGCTGAACGGCCGCCGCGTGGCCTATACGATCCGCCGCAACTCGGGACCGGCACGCTTCGGCGGCAACGTGATGCTCGACATGCGCGGCGCCGCCTGTCCCGGACCGATCGTCGAAGCCGAGCGGCTGCTGCACGGAATGCGGGCGGGCGAAGTGCTGGTGCTGATCGGCAATTGCCCGGGTATTTGCGCCGAGGTCGAGGCATGGACCGCGAACAGCGCGGTCGAGCTGATCGACCGCTTCGAGGCCGTACCGGGCGAATACGAGTTCTATCTACGCAGAAAGTAAGGAGACGCGATGGCATACGAGGTCAACGGCAGGGTGCTGGAAGTCGACGACGAGGGTTATCTGCTCGAGCCGGATTTCTCGAACGAGGTCTGCCCGGTGATTGCTCAGGCCGAAGGCATCGCACTGACCGACGATCACTGGATCGTGATCAACTACCTGCGCGACAAGTACCGCGAAGACGGCCACACGCCGAACTACCGCAACATGCTCAGGGAGCTCTCGGAACTTCACCCCGGCTGGGACAACAAGCGGCTGTACGACCTGTTTCCGCTCGGCCCGGCCAAACAGGGCGTGCGCATCGCCGGCCTGACCAAGCCGTACGGTAAGGGCGGCTACTGACCGCCGCGACGACGCGATGAGCACGCGCTCGATCAGGACCAAGAGCCGCTGGTTCAACCGCGCCAAGGCGCGCGATCCGGAAACGCTCGCCAGCGTCGCGTCGTTCAACGCCTGGCGGCTGGGTTTGAACACGATCAAGCGCATGCGCAGCGCGCACTTCGAGATCGAAGCGAGCCCGCAGTATTTCGCCTTCCTCGCCGAATACCTGGTGTTCCTGGTCCAGATCGCCGACCGCTTCGCGTTCTCGCGGCTCGCGCTGCCGCAGCGGCGCGCGTTCACCGTCGCGATGGTCAAATCGCTCGCCGACCAGATCGCGGAGAATCGTTCGCGACTGCTCGGCGACGACTACGACGCGGTGCGGCGCGACTTCATCGACCTGTACAACACGCGCGCCGACGACTACGCGGCGTTGCCGTTCGACGACAAGCTGGGCCCCGACTACGCGTTCATGCGCTACTGCAGCCAGGCGCTGCGCGAAGTCGCCGCGCCCGAAGACCGCGCCTGGATCGCCGATCAACTGATGTCGTACGAGGCGCCGGACGCGATCGACACGCTGCGGCGCGTGCTCGACACCGCCGTCGCCACCGCGGGCGCGATCAGCGCCGCCAACGACGAAGTGCCGACCGAGCCGGGACCGCTGCCCGAAATGCCCGGCGTCGACGCGCCGGTCGGCGATCCGATCCCGCCCGAGTGAGACCCCGGTGAACCGCACCGCGGCGCGTGTTCCGCGCCACTTCGATCTCGACGACCGCGCCGCGTACGCCGCGTGGCGCGAGCGCAAGCTGGCCGGCTATCCGGCGAGCATCGACGAACTCGTCGTCGAAGTCGCCGATCCGGCCCGCCTGACGCGCGCCGAGCGAACCGCGCTGCTCGAGCGCTGCGCGCGCGCCAACATGGCCGTGTACGCCGCGCCGCCGCGCGCGCACGGCGCCCACGACGCACTGCGCGCCGTCGGCGCGCAGCTCGGCCTGCATACGCTGGACATCAACTACCTGGCCGACGACGACGGCATCACGCCGCTGGCGGTCGCCGCCGGCGGCACCCGGACGCAGTACATCCCGTACACGAACCGCCCGATCCGCTGGCACACCGACGGCTACTACAACCCGCCCGGGCGCACGATCCGGGCGATGGTGCTGCACTGCGTGCGCCCGGCGCGCAGCGGCGGCGGCAACGCGCTGCTCGACCCGGAGCTGGCCTACCTCGCGCTGCGCGAC
>JBKBSH010000347.1:0-2906 GCA_046291795.1 Burkholderiaceae bacterium
GGTCGACGCGGCGAGAAACGGCCTTCGGCACGGTGTCGGTCGTCATGATCGACTCCGCCGCCTGGAACCAGTGGTCCGGCGCAAGCCTGCCGATCGCCTGCGGCAGACCGGCGATCAGGCGCTCGACCGGAAGCGGCTCCATGATCACGCCCGTCGAGAACGGCAGCACCTGCGTCGAATCGCAACCGAGCAGCCGAGCCGTCTCGAGACAGGTCCGATGCGCGTCGGCGAGTCCGGCGTCACCCGTGCCGGCGTTGGCGTTGCCGGTGTTGACGACGAGCGCGCGCACGCCGCGGCCGACGTTCAGGTGCGCGCGGCAGACCTGGACGGGCGCCGCGCAGAAGCGGTTCCGCGTAAACACGCCCGCCACGCTCGCGCCCTGCGCGACGCGCATGACCAGCAGGTCCTTGCGGTCGGCCTTGCGGATTCCGGCCTCGGCCCAACCGAGCTCGACACCGGCGACCGGCGCCAGTGACGCGGGATCAGGCGCGGTCAGATTGACCGGCATCGGCGCAGTCCGCGATCCGCCGTTCGGACAAGCCCGCTACGCCAGCTTGCCGTGGCACTGCTTGTACTTCTTGCCGCTGCCGCATGGGCACGGGTCGTTGCGTCCGATCTTGCCGCCGAAGCGCTTGAACGGCTGCGGCTTCGGTTCTTCCCTCTCCGGTAGCGTCAGCGTTTCCACATCCGCGACTTCCTCTGCGACCGCGGTGCCGAAGTCCGAGTGCTGTGCGCGCGCCCGATCGATACGGCGCTCGGTCTCCGCCTCGATCTTCTGCTCGACGGCGTCGATCTCTTCCTGCGACTGGATGCGGACGTTCATCAGGATGCGGATCACGTCGGCGCGCACGCGTTCGATCAGCGTGCCGAACAGCTCGAAGGCCTCGCGCTTGTACTCCTGCTTCGGATTCTTCTGCGCGTAACCCCGCAGATGAATACCCTGGCGCAGGTGATCGAGCGCAGCCAGGTGCTCGCGCCAATGCTGGTCGAGCACCTGCAGCAGGATCGAGCGCTCGAAGCCCGAGAACGCGTCGACGCCGACCTGCGAAACCTTCGCCGCATACGCGTCGTCGGCGGCGGCGAGCACGCGCTGCAGGATGTCCTCGTCGCTGATCTTCTCCTCGGTCTCGAGCCACTGCCTGATCGGCAGATTGATCTGCCAGTCGTCTGCCAGCGTCTTCGTCAGTCCGTCGATGTCCCACTGCTCCTCGACCGACTCGGCGGGAACATAGGTGCGGAACAGGTCCGTGAAGAAGCCGCGGCGCAGGTTGGCGACCATCTCCGAGATGTTGGTCGCCTCGAGGATGTCGTTGCGCAGCCGGTAGATCTCGCGCCGCTGGTCGTTGGCGACATCGTCGTACTCGAGAAGCTGCTTGCGGATGTCGAAGTTGCGCGCCTCGACCTTGCGCTGTGCGCTCTCGATCGAGCGAGAAACCATGCCGGCCTCGATCGCTTCGCCCTCCGGCAGCTTCAGCCGATCCATGATCGCCTTCATCCGGTCGCCGGCGAAGATCCGCAGCAGCGGGTCCTCCATCGACAGATAGAAGCGGGATGCACCCGGGTCGCCCTGCCGGCCGGCGCGGCCGCGCAACTGGTTGTCGATGCGGCGCGACTCGTGCCGTTCGGAACCGATGATCTTCAGCCCCCCGGCGGCCACCACCTGGTCGTGCAGCGACTGCCATTCGGCGCGCAGCCTGGCGATCTTCGCTTCCTTCTCGGCGTCCGAAAGATTCGGATCGGCGCGAACGAAATCGATCTGCTTTTCGACATTGCCGCCGAGCACGATGTCGGTACCGCGGCCGGCCATGTTGGTCGCGATCGTGATCATCTTCGGTCGGCCCGCCTGCGCGACGATCTCGGCTTCGCGCGCGTGCTGCTTGGCGTTGAGCACCTGGTGCGGCAGCCCTTCCTTCTTCAGCAGGTTCGACAGGATCTCCGAATTCTCGATCGACGTCGTTCCGACCAGCACCGGCTGGCCGCGCGCGTAGCAGTCCTTGATGTCGGCGATGATCGCGTCGTACTTCTCGCGGACGGTGCGGTAGATCTTGTCCTGTTCATCGACGCGGATCATCGGTTTGTGGGTCGGGATCACGACCACTTCGAGGCGATAGATCTCCTGGAACTCGTACGCCTCGGTGTCCGCGGTGCCCGTCATCCCCGCGAGCTTTTCGTACATCCGGAAGTAGTTCTGGAAAGTGATCGACGCCAGCGTCTGGTTCTCCTGCTGGATCGGCACACCTTCTTTCGCCTCGACCGCCTGATGCAGCCCCTCGGACCAGCGGCGGCCCGGCATCAGGCGACCCGTGAACTCGTCGACGATGATCACCTCGCCGTTCTGCACGACGTAGTGCTGGTCGCGGTGAAACAGGTGATGCGCGCGCAGGGCCGCGTTCAGGTGATGCATCAGGATGATGTTCTGCGGCGCGTACAGGCTCTCGCCCTCGGCGAGCAGCCCCATCTTGGTCAGGATCTGTTCGATCTTTTCGTGGCCCTGCTCCGAAATGTGGATCTGGTGCTGCTTCTCGTCGACCCAGAAGTCGCCCTCGCCCTTCTCGTCGGTCTGCCGCGTCAGAAGCTTCGGCACCTCGTTCATGCGCACGTACAGCTCGGTATGGTCCTCGGCCGGGCCGGAGATGATCAACGGCGTGCGCGCCTCGTCGATCAGGATCGAGTCGACCTCGTCGACGATCGCGTAGTAAAGCCCGCGCTGGCGCTTGTCCTCGACGCGGTACTCCATGTTGTCGCGCAGGTAGTCGAAGCCGAACTCGTTGTTCGTTCCGTAGGTGATGTCGGCCGCATAGGCGGCGCGCTTGTCCTCGGTCGACTGCTGCGACACGATCACGCCGACCGACATGCCGAGGAACCTGTAGACCTTGCCCACCCACTCGGCGTCGCGGCTGGCGAGG
>JBKBSH010000348.1:0-2904 GCA_046291795.1 Burkholderiaceae bacterium
GCACCTGTGCGCCGGCCTGCCAGGTACCGACGTCGTAGGCGAGATCGGCGCGCACCGCAGCCAAGGCCCGGCGCGGCAGCCGTCGATTGAAGTTCGCGCCGCCGGTGCGGTTGCGCGGGTCGACGTAATCGGCACCGCCAGAAACGCTCCACGGCCCGAAACGCGCGGCACCGTCGACCGAGGCGCCGCGGATGCGCACCTTCGGCAAGTTCAGTGGCGTCGGCCCGGCCGAGATGAAGCCGACGTACCGGTGCTCGAACGCGGTCAGCCGCGCCTGCGCGCCGCCGCCGCGCCAGGCGCCGAAGACCTCGGTGTGCTCACCCTCTTCGGGCTTGAGGTTCGGATTGCCGAAGCCGGGGAAGTAGAGCTGGTTGAAGCTCGGCGCGGTGAACGACTCGCCGTAGCCGGCGCCTACGCGCCAGGCCGGGGACAGCGCGTAGGCATAGGCCGCAGCGCCGGTGACCTGGCTGCCGAATTGCGAATTGCGGTCGCGCCGTAAGCTCGCCTGCAAATCGTGCGCGCCGCGTGTCAGCGTGTAGCCGAGTCCCAGCGCGTCGATCGTGCGGTTGCTCTCTGCGAACGGCGCCCCGGGCCGGCTGACGTCCTGCTCGGTGCGCTCGGCGAGCAGCAGCCACTGACCGAAGGCCGAGTCGAGCACGTTCTCCCAGGACAGCAGCGTCTGCTCGGTCTCGATCGCACCGGGCGTCACGAACGGGCTGGCAGACACGCGGGTGTCGTAGACGTCGGTGCTGCGGCCGGCGCGCAGCGTCGTCTGCCAGAAATCGAGCGGCTTGCCGGCGAGGCTGACTGCGGCCACGGAATTGCGCAGCTTGGCCTGCGCGTCCGCGCCGGGACCGTCGTCGTAGTGGGTGGTGCCGCGCGACTCCAGCAGCAGGGCGTCGGCGCGCCAGTCGGCGCCGAAGCGCGCGCCCAGCCGCGCCACGCCGGCTGTCTGCCTGAACGGATCGTCGTCCGGGTTGAAGTTGCCAAACGGCACCCTGCTGTTGGTGGCCGAGAAGCCGTCGGTGCGCAGATGTTGGGCGGAGACGGCCAGTTCGACCGGTGCGTCGATCCCGAAGCCGGCGGCGGCCCGCGCATAGGCGTTGCTGCCGGCGGCGGCCGAGGCGGCGGTGGCCGCCGCGCCACGCCGCGTGAAAACCTGGATCACCGCGCCCATCGCGCCGCTGCCATACAGCGACGTCAGCGGCCCGCGCACGATCTCGATGCGGTCGATCAGTTCCAGCGGCAGATTGTCCAGCGACGGCGTGCCGGTGGTGGCCGATCCCACCGGCACACCATCGACCAGCAGCAGCACGTGGCGCGACTCGAGCCCGCGCACGAAGATCGATGAGTTCTTGCCGAGCCCGCCGTTGGCTGCGAACTGGATGCCGGCGGTCGTGGCCAGCGCCTCGGCGAGCGACCGCGCCTCGGACTTGTCGAGGTCGGTGCGCGTGAGCACCGTCGTTTCGGCGACGACGTTCGACGTGCGCAGCGGGCTGCGAGTGGCGGTGACAACGACCGCATCGAGCGTCGACTGCGCATGGGCGAGCGGAACAGTGCAGAACGCGAGCGCGCAGGCCGGCGCCAGTGCGATCGCACGCAAAGACGAAACCATTGCCAAGGACTCCAGAGCGGTTGGCGAGCCGCCGCGCCTCCCCGCGCGGAAGCCCATCACGGCGCGCAGCGCGCGCCTCCTGCTGGCCGGTATCCGGGCTGGCGGATCGACCCGTGCGGCCTTCCCAGGGACGGAACCCCAGTGGCTTGCATCGCACGGGCGGAGGCGTGCGCCTCGTCCGCTTACCGTTGCGGGGGGCAGCTCGGGTTAGACGCGCCGCAACGCGCGCCTTCCCGATTCCCGTTTAACCGCGCCGCACGAACGGCGGCGCGAGCACCAGCCCCGGCAATCTATCGTCTGGTTGACGTTTGCGTCAAGTTGGCTGCGTCAGGTGCCGCAGAACGTCATGTAGTGCTGCGTGAATTCCGGCGCTGCGGGATGCGCGAAATGCTCCAGCGCCGGATCGTCGTCGAACGGACGGCGCAGCGCACCGAGCAGCCGCTCGAACGGATCGAGATTGCCGTCGTCGCTGGCGGCGGTGAGCGCTTCTTCGACGCGATGGTTGCGGGCGACGATGCGCGGGTTGGTCTGGCGCAGCGCTGCGGCGCGCGCGGCCGCGTCTTCGGCGGCGCGGTCTTCCTGCGCGCAGCGCGCGCGCCAGCGCGCCAGCCACTTCGCCACGTCGTCGTCGCCGCCGACCGCTTCGCGCAGCGGTCCGTCATCACCGGCGGCGGCGGCCGCCAGCGCCCGATGGCTGCGGGTGAAATCGGCGCGTCTGCGCGCCAGCAGAGCGAGCCAGTCGTCGATCAGGCGGGCGTCGCCCGCACCCTGGTCGGTGCGCAGGCCGAGCCGGATGCGCTGGCCCGCGCGCAGCGCCCGCTCATACGCTGGCGCGAATTCGGACAAAACTTCAGTGGCGCGCGCCAGCGCGCGTTCGGCATCGGCATCGAGCAGCGGCAGCAGCGCTTCGGCCAGACGCATCAGGTTCCACCGCGCGATCGCCGGCTGGTTGCCATAGGCATAGCGGCCGTAGTGGTCGATCGAACTGAACACCGTGGCCGGGTCATAGGCATCCATGAACGCGCAGGGGCCGAAGTCGATCGCCTGCCCGGAGATCGTCATGTTGTCGGTGTTCATCACGCCGTGGATGAAGCCGGCGTTCATCCACCGCGCGACCAGATGCGCCTGTCGATGCACGACCGCACGAAGCAATGCCGGGTAGCGGTCGGGCGAGTCGTCCGGCACGGGACCGTGGCGGCCGAGCGCGTAGTCCGCCAGCCGCTGCAGCAGCGCCGGGTCGTACACCGCCTGCACCCCGTGGTCGATGCGCTGCACCTGCAGCAGATCCA
>JBKBSH010000349.1:0-2902 GCA_046291795.1 Burkholderiaceae bacterium
CGGCGATCTTCAGCACCGACGAGCCGCGCGCGGTCGTCAACATCGGAGGGATCGCCAACGTGACGGGGTTACCCGCGCGCGGCAGCGGCGGCAAGGTGATCGGCTTCGACTGCGGGCCGGGCAACGTGCTGATCGACGCGTGGGCGCAGGCGCACTCGGGCGAGCTGTACGATCGCGACGGCCACTGGGCCGCGAGCGGGCGCAGCGAGGCGGCGCTGCTCGAAGCGTTGCTCGACGAGCCGTTCTTCGAAGCGCCGCCGCCCAAGAGCACGGGACGCGAGCTTTTCAACATGGAGTGGCTGACGCGGAAGATGGCCGGCCGCCAGTACGACGCGCGCAACGTGCAGGCCACACTGACGCGGCTGACCGCGGTGACGATCGGCCAGGCGATCGAGCGCCACTTCCCGAAGGCCGCGGACGTGATCGTCTGCGGCGGCGGTGCCTACAACAAGACGCTGATGCGCATGCTCGCGGAGGAGTGCGCGCCGCGCCCGGTCGCATCGAGCGAGACGCTCGGCGTCGCCCCCGAGCACGTCGAGGCGATGGCGATGGCCTGGCTCGCACGCGAGCACGTCGAGCGGCGTCCCGGCAACCTCCCCGCAGTCACCGGTGCGCGCGGCCCGCGCGTGCTCGGCTGCCTTTATCCAGCCTAGAAAAAACTCGGGGCGCCCGAGGGCGCCCCGATGATCCGAGTACGCGAAGCGTCAAACCGAGAACGACGACCCGCAGCCGCAGGTCGTTTGCGCGTTCGGGTTCTTGATCACGAACTGCGCGCCTTCGAGGTCCTCTTTGTAGTCGATCTCGGCGCCGACCAGGTACTGGTAGCTCATCGAATCGATCAGCAGCGTCACGCCGTTTTTTTCCATCGTCGTGTCGTCCTCGTTGACGACTTCGTCGAAGGTGAAACCGTACTGGAAGCCCGAGCACCCGCCCCCCTGCACGAACACGCGCAGCTTGAGGTCGGGGTTGCCCTCTTCGTCGATCAACTGTTTGACCTTGGCAGCCGCCGCGTCCGAAAACAGCAGGGGCGCCGGCATCTCAACTGCAGCGTTCATGGGATCTCTCCATCGGGGATTCGCGAAGCCATTATAGGGTGCGCCCGGCCTGCGGGTTGATCCGGATCACCCCGCCGACGACTCGGGCGTTCCGCCGGCCCGACCCTCGGAACTGGTGCCGCCACCGGACAATTTCAAGGCCAGTTTCGGCTCCGTCTTCGGGTCGGGCGCCGAGCGATGCGCCAGGGTCCCTTCGACGACCGCGCCGTGGTGCATTTCGAGCGCCCGGTAGTGGACATCGCCGGTGACGCGCGCCTTGGGCTGCAGTTCGACGAGTTCGCTCGCATACACGGGGCCCGCGATGCGCCCGGCCACGACGAGATGGGCGGTCCGCACCTCGCCTTCGACGGTGCCGTGCTCGCTGACGACGAGCATTCCGCCCTTTTCACCGTCGACGCAACGAACGGCGCCCTTGACGACACCGTCGATGCGCAGCCCGCCTGAGAACAGAACATCGCCGGTCACGGTCGTGCCTGCGCCGATCAGGCTGCCGATTTCCTTGGATGCGGCCGGCTTCTTGCTGAACATGGGAACCTCCTTGGAGGAACAGATGCCACTAAAGCATGAATGTCTGCTGGGTCTGGGTCTCGCCGCCCGCGATGATGCGGACCAGCACCGAACGCGCGACCGCGCCGGCCGGAAGGCTGAGCGTGCCTTCGACGCGCTGATAGTGCCGGAATACCAGATCGAGCGAACGCGCCGCGTCGGCCGAACCCGGATCGGGCACCTGCAGCGTGAAGTTGCGCCCGTTCTGGACGAAGTTGACCTGCATCTGCACCGAGCCGACGAAGTCGCGTTGCGGTTTGCCGCTTTGCTGAACGAGCAGTCGATAGCGCATACGGTTCGGCTCGCCGTCGGGCTGCATTCGAAAGCTGCGGATCACCACGCCCTTCGAGCCGGTGCCGGCCGGCAGCAGACTCTCGAAGAAGTCCAGATCTTCGCGCAGACGGTTCGCCTCGGTCTCGAGCTGTGCGACCTGTGCGGCAAGCTGCTCCTGTGCGCTGCGTTCGACTTTCATCTGCGCCTCGTACGCGGTGGCCACGGCAGCCAGACGGTCGCGTTCGGCTTTCAGCTCGCGAAGCTGCGAGTTCAGCCTGTCGACTTCTGCGGTCAGCTCGCGGCGGCCCGGACCGGCGAACTCCTTGCCGTACTCGTAGATCGCCACCCCGGCGGCCGTCGCCGCAACCACCAGCAGAAAGGCGAACAGCAGGCGGATCGGCCACGGGAGCTGGCTGCGGATGGTCACGCGCGGCGCGCTGACGGTCATCCGGCGCCTGAACAGCTTCCACTTCATCGCGGCTTCCGCCTCGCTACGGCAGGATCGGCACCTGTTGCAGGCCTTCGGTCTCCGGGCGTCCGAACATGATGTTCATCACCTGCACGGCCTGGCCGGAAGCGCCTTTGACCAGGTTGTCCTCGACGACGAGGACGATCAGCAGGTCGCCACCCGCAGGCCGGTGCAGCGCGATTCGCACCTGGTTCGACGCGCGCACGCTGCGCGTTTCCGGATGGCTGCCGAAGGGCATCACGTCGACGAACGGCTCGTCGCGGTAGCGCGTCTCGTACAGCGCCTGCACGTCGTCGTTCGCCGCCGCTTTCAGCCGCACGTACAGCGTCGACAGGATCCCGCGCACCATCGGCACGAGATGCGGCACGAAGGTCAACCCCACCGGTTTGCCCGCCATTGCGGCAAGCTGCTGCGCGGTTTCCGGATGATGGCGGTGGCCCGATACGCCGTACGCCTTGAAATTGTCGGATACCTCGGCCAGCAGCAGGTTCAGCTCCGCCTTGCGGCCCGCGCCGCTGGCGCCCGATTTGCAATCGGCGATGATCGAGTCGGTGTCGAT
>JBKBSH010000350.1:0-2899 GCA_046291795.1 Burkholderiaceae bacterium
GTTCCTGCACGACGGGCTGCCCGACGAGCGCGGTGCGAGCGCCGCGCAGGGTGCCTCGATTGGACACGCGGCCGGCTCGATGCGATCGCGCGCAGCGACGTCGAAGCCCGCTGCGCAGCAGCCTTCAGCTTTCGCGAAGTGCTCGAGTGTCGCCGTGGACAGGGCATACGGCTGCGCGACGTGCCGCTCTGTACCGCGGTCGACGCGATCGACAAAACGCGCTCGCCGATCTTGCAGGTACGCGACATCGTGTTCGCGAACGTGGCACCGATCGAAGGCATCGAACCGATCGTACGCACGGGGGCTGGCGGCGATTCCGCCGCCGCGCAAGCCGGAGCTGACTGAACTGCGCAAGAAACCCGGCACGCAGCAAAGCTTGTTCGGTGCAGACGCGCCGCGCAAATTCGCTATCGAGCTGCGCGAGACGAGACGGCTGAAGCGCGGGTGAGGCGGCCCGGCTGGTCGGTCGCACGCGCGACCGAAACGAGACCGGTCGTGTTCGATCGGCGGATCGAGGTCACGTCTCGAGCAAATTCAACCCCAGGGCGCCGGCGGCGCGAACGAGCCTGGGGTCGAACGCGCCAAAGCGGAAGTCCGCCCCGGTGCCGATCGCACCATGCACGCGCCCGGCGGCTGCCAGGTGCACGCTGTCGTAGCCTCGCAGCCGGTACTGGGCGCAGAAGTCGCCCGCAAGCCGCACGATGCGCTCGTCGACCTGCACGATCTCCCAAGCGATGCACGACGCGTCGAGTTCGCGCCGCAGGCGCAAGAACGGCGCCGGCGCGGCGCGCGCTTCCGCCAGGCGCGCGAAGGCCGAACATGCTTCCACATAGGCCAGCAGATGCGTGACGATAGCGGCAGCCGCTCGTGCCGCGTGGCGGACCGACGCGGAATGCGTTTCGGCTGGACAGCGTCAACCAGCATGACCGCTCCGACGACATTCATCTTGGCCGGTTGGCGGGGATGAATGTCGTCGATCAGTAGCTCATGGTTGTCGCTCCGCGGGTTGATTGTCGCTGGCTGTTTGACGCCGTCGCCGCGTCTGGCTGTCGCGGTCGCGCAGGGCCTGTTGCTTAAGTGCGGCCTGCTTGCCGCGGTAGCTTTCTACGTCGTTGATCTCGAAGATCGTCGCGTGGTGCACGAGGCGGTCGATGGCGGCCACGGTCATTGCCGGGTCGGGGAACACGTTGTCCCAGCTCGAGAATGGTTGATTGGCCGTGATCAGCAGGCTGCGCCGCTCGTAGCGTTCGGCGATCAACTCGAACAGCACGCTGGTCTCGGCCTGGTCTTTGCGGACGTACGAGATGTCGTCCAGGATGAGCAGGTCGTAGCGGTCGAGCTTGGCCAGCGTCTGCGGCAGTTGCAGGCTCTGGCGCGCGGCTTGCAGGCGTTGCACCAGCTCGCTCGTGCGCATGAACAGCACCCGGTAGCCGGCGTCGATCAGCGCGTGGCCAATGGCGCAAGCGATGTGCGACTTGCCAACCCCGGGCCGACCGAAGATCAGGACCGTCGCGCCCCGATCGAGCCAGGCGTCGCCGCTGGCGAGCGCCGTCACGTGCGCCTTGGACAGCGTCGGCACCTGCGCGAAGTCGAAGCTCGCCAAGGTCTTGCTCGGATCCAGTTGCGACTCGGCCCGATGCCGCTCGATGCGCCGCTTGGCGCGCTCAGCGACCTCGTGCTCGAGCAGATTGCCCAGACAGCGCGCGGCTGGCCAGCCTTCCTGGTCGGCGCGCTCGGCGAACTGCTGCCACAGGCGGGCGATCGTCGGCAGCCGCAACTCGTTGAGCATCAGCGCCATGCGCGCCGGTTCGAAGGAGGCGGCGCTCATACGAGCGCCTCCTCGGGTTCATCCTGCTCAGCTTGCAGCAGCGCGTCGTACACGCTCACCGGCGGCATCTCCACTGATACCTGCGGCAGCTCGGTCTTGCGCGCGGCAAACTCCTCGCGCAGACGCTTGACGTCGGGCAGCTCATCGGCCGCCAGCAAGGCCTCGAGCCGCTGCGCCAGCACGCCCTCCACCCCTTCCTGCGCAGCCAACTCGAGCAAGCCGACGATGGTCTGGCAGTCGCGCCGCTGCGGCAGCTTCGCCTGCAACACGTCCCAGGTGCGGCGGTACGCCTCGCGCGGAAACAAGGCGTCGCGGAAGGCCAGGCCCGCGAAGGCCTGCGGCCTGCGCTTCAGCGCCTCGATGAAGTGCCGGTAGTCGAGCATGCGGCCGCAGCCGTGATCGGCGCGCCGGCCGCGCGCCAGCGTGAGCACGAGCGCGCCGGACAGGAAGCACTCGAGCCGGTCGCTGTACAGGCGTACCTTCAGGCGATGGCCGATCAGACGCGACGGCGCGCTGTAGAGCACACCGCGCACGGTAAACGTGCCACAGCGGGTGACACGCGCTTCGTCCTCGACGAAGTCGGTCGTGCGCCGCGGCGGCAGATCCTGCAAGTGCTCGCGTTCGATGCGAAACGCTGCCGCATGGCGCCGGTTCCGCCGCATGACGACCTCGCGCACGAACGTCTCAGAAGCGGCGCGATCGGCGAAGTCGCGGTGGCCGCGCAGCCGCAGCGCCTGCTCGATGGCGTCTTTCAAGTGCCGATGCGAGGACTCGACACTGCCGTTCTCGTGGCTGGCGCCGCGGTTGTTGCGCGTGCCGACCATGCCGTAGTGCTCCAGCAGCCCCGTGTAGCGAGCGGTGAAGTCGGCCTCCTCAGTCAGATTCTTGAACGCCGCCGAAAGGCTGTCGGTGCGATGCTCGCGGGGCACGCCGCCGGATTGCCACAGCGCGTGCTGCAACCCTTTAGACAGCGCCTCGAAGCTCTCGCCGCCGTCGACGATCTCGGCGTGTTCCCAGCGCGAGAAGGCGAGCACGTAGTGGTACAGCAGGTGGGCAAACGGTGCGCCGCTG
>JBKBSH010000351.1:0-2872 GCA_046291795.1 Burkholderiaceae bacterium
CGCTGCGAGCGATCGGCCCGCCCGACGTCGAGGGCGTGATCGAGCGCATCGCCGCAGCGGGCGACTACGCGCACGACGCGCCGCTCGCGACCGTGAGGCTCGCCGACGGCGCGACGCGCGAGATCGCGATGAGCCACTTCTGGCCGGTGCGCACCCCGCGGCCGGCGCGCGCGCGGCTGCCGTCGGACGAGCCGCTGGTGACGGGCCAACGCGTTCTCGATTCGCTGTTCCCGGTCGCGCTCGGCGGCAAGGCCGCGATCCCCGGCGGCTTCGGCACCGGCAAGACGATCCTGCTCGAAGCGCTCGCCAAGGGTTGCAGCGCCGACGTGATCGTCTATCTCGGCTGCGGCGAACGCGGCAACGAGATGGCCGGCGTGCTCGAAGAGTTCCCGCAGCTCGACGATCCGCGCACCGGCCGCCCGCTGATGGAGCGCACGGTGATCATCGCCAATACCAGCAACATGCCGGTGGCGGCGCGCGAGGCGAGCATCTACTCGGCCGTGACGGTGGCCGAGTATTTCCGCGACCAGGGGCTGCACGTCGCGCTGATGGCCGACTCGACTTCGCGCTGGGCCGAAGCGCTGCGCGAAGTCTCCGGCCGCTTCGGCGAGCTGCCCGGCGAAGGCGGCTATCCGACGTATCTGTCGAGCCGTCTGGCGGACTTCTACGAGCGCGCGGCGAAAGTCTCCACGCTCGCCGGCGACACCGGCTCGGTGACGCTGCTCGGTTCGATCTCGCCGCCGTCGGGCGACTTCTCCGAGCCGGTGACGAGCCACACCAAGCGCTACGTCCGCAGTTTCTGGGCGCTCGACGCCAGGCGCGCGCAGGCGCGCTTCTATCCGGCGGTCAATCCGCTGCAGTCGTACTCGGAAGACTCGCTCGACGTGGCGGTGTGGTGGCAGTCGGTGTATTCGCAGGTCGCCGCCGCGCGCGCGCGCGCCGCCAGCGGCGAGAACGAATGGCTCGAACTGCGCCGCACGCTGCTCACGCTGCTCGACGAGCAGGCGCGGCTCGAACGCATGGCGCGGATCATCGGCAAGGACGCGCTGCCCGCGCGCCAGCGGCTGCTGCTGGCGTGCGCGGAACTGGCGAACGAGGCCTTCCTGCGGCAGTCGGCGTTTTCGCCGATCGACCGCTACTGCGGGCCGCAGCGGCAGGCGTGCATGCTGCGGCTGATCGCGCGCTTCATCGAACTCGCGCAACGCGCACTGGCCGCCGGTCACACGCCCGAGGCGATCTTCGCGTTGCCGGTGCTGCGGCCGCTGCAGCGGATGGGCGAGGACATCGCCGAAGACGCGCTCGACGAGTTCGCCGAGCTGGAGCGGCAGGTCGAACAGGCGTTCGCTGCGCTCGGCGCGGAAGAGGGGGTGGGCAGTGCGAGCGCATGACGCCGTTGCCGTCCTGCGATGGCATCGCGATTCGCCCTCACCTCAACCCCTTTCCCGGATGGACAGGGGCCGTCTTTCTCTCCCCGTCCGGGAGAGAGACAAAGGGTGAGGGAGTGCGCACCGGATCACTGAACCATGCAACCGAAAGTCACCGTCCACGATGCGGCCGTCAGGCTCGACGGCCCGCTGCTTTTCCTGCGCCGCACGCTCGACGTGGGTCTCGCCGAAGCGGTCGAAGTCATCGGCCGCGACGGCGCGCCGCGGCTCGGACGCGTCGCCGCGCTCGACGAGGAATTCGTCACGATCGAGCTGCTGGAGCCGAGCGCCGGGCTCGCGTTGGCGGGCACGGCGGTTCGGTTCCTCGGCGCGCCGATCGAGTTCGGCGTCGGCCCCGGCCTGCTCGGTCGCGTGTTCAACGGCGTGGGCAAGGTGATCGACGGCGGGCCGCCGCTCGCGGTGAAGAAGCGCATGCGCGTCGAAGGGCTGCCGCTGAACCCGGTGGCGCGCGCCACGCCGCGCGCGTTCATCGAAACCGGCATCACGGCGGTCGACCTGATGAATTCTCTCGTGCGCGGGCAGAAGCTGCCGATCTTCTCGGGCGGCGGGCTGCCGCACGATCGAATCGCCGTCGAGATCGCCGGCCACGCCCGGCTGCTCGGCGAGGAACACGAGGACTTCGCGATCGTGTTCTGCGGAATCGGCGTGCCGTATACGACCGCCGAGTACTTCCGAAGGTCGCTCGAGCAGTCCGGCGCGCTCGAGCGCGCGGCGCTGTTCCTGAACCTCGCGAGCGACTCGTCGACACAGCGGCTGCTCGCGCCGCGTTTCGCGTTGACGGCGGCCGAGTACCTCGCGTTCGAGCAAGGCAAGCACGTGCTGGCGATCATCACCGACCTGACGAACTACTGCGAAGCGCTGCGCGAGGTCGCGGGCGCCAAGGGCGAGGTGCCGGGTCGCAAGGGCTTTCCGGGTTACATGTATTCGGACCTCGCCACGCTGTACGAACGCGCGGGATGCCTGCACGGCGAAGACGGAATGAAGACGGGAACGCTCACGCAACTGCCGATCCTGACGATGCCGAACGACGACATCGGACATCCGATCCCCGACCTGTCCGGCTACATCACCGAAGGACAGATCGTGCTGTCGCGCGAACTGGACCGCGCGGGCGTGTATCCGCCCGTGAACGTGCTGCCGAGCCTGTCGCGGCTGATGAAGGACGGCACCGGCCGCGGCTACACGCACGCCGATCATCCGGCGCTCGCGAGCCAGCTCTACGCCGCGTACGCGCGCGCGACGCAGGCGCGTCTGCTCGCGAGCGTGGTCGGCGAAGAAGGGCTGTCCGAGACGGACCGCCGTTATCTCGCGTTCGGTGCGGACTTCGAGCGCAAGCTCGTGCACCAGTCGGACGCTCGCACGCTCGCGCAGAGCATGGACGTCGGCTGGTCGCTGCTGCGCGCGCTGCCCAGAAGCGAGCTCGCGCG
>JBKBSH010000352.1:0-2863 GCA_046291795.1 Burkholderiaceae bacterium
CGCTGCGACCAGAAAATAGCGCTCGGGGCGCGTGATCCGCGGCGTGACGATCGCGCGCAGCTCGTCGAGATACTCCGGCTTCATGTCGATCGTCGCGTCCGAGAAGTAGACGGGCTGCGCGCCGAGGTGGCCACTCAGATCGTCGTACGGCCGGATCGCCGGATTGAGCAGCACCGCGCGACAGCCGAGCCGTTCGGCGAGATACGTCGCGTAGTAGCCGCCGAGCGACGATCCGATCAGCGCCAATTTCGCCGGATCCTCCAGTGACGCTGCGGCGAGCGCCACACCGATCGCCGCGCGCGGCGACGCCGGCAGTTGCGGGCACACGTAATCGGCGGCCCGACCGCGCGCACGCAGCGCCTCCCCGATCAGCGTGGCCTTCTTCGAATTCGGAGACGAGCGAAAGCCGTGCAGATACAGGATCACGCCGCCCGCTCCTGCACGCGCGCGGCCGCCAGCGCGTCGAGCAGTTTTCCGTGCACACCGCCGAAGGCGCCGTTGCTCATCACCAGCACGTGGTCGCCGCGCCGCGCTTCGGCAACGACCGCGGCAACCAGCGCGTCGACGCGATCGAAAGTCTGCGCGCGCGCGCCGAGCGCAGCGAGCACCTGCGCCGGATCCCACCCGAGCGCCCCCTTGCCCTCGCGCGCACCGTAGCAGTACACGCGGTCGGCTTCGCGCAGGCTTGCGGGAAGCAGCGCGTTCATGGCTCCCAGCTTCATCGTATTGGAGCGCGGCTCGATCACCGCCAGGATGCGCTGCGCGCCGACCCGGCGCCGCAATCCGGCGATCGTCAGTTCGATCGCCGTCGGGTGGTGCGCGAAGTCGTCGTACACCGTCACGCCGTCGCACTCGCCGCGCACCTCGAGCCGGCGCTTGACGCCCTTGAACCGCGCGAGCGCCTCGATGGCCGTTTGCGGCGCCACCCCCGCATGGCGCGCGGCAGCGATCGCGGCGATCGCGTTCGCGCGATTGTGCGCACCGGCGAGCGGCAGCTCCAGCCTGCCATAGCGCTGCTCGCCGTATGCGACGTCGAACGCGTGCCGGCCACCCTCCTCGATGTCGATCGCACGCCAGCCCGAGTCGTCGCCGAAGCGCTCGACCTCCGACCAGCAGCCGCGCGCCAGCACGCGGCCGAGCGCGGCATCGGCCCCGTTGACGATCAACCGCCCCGACGCCGGAATGGTTCGGACCAGGTGGTGGAACTGTGTCTCGATCGCAGCCAGGTCGGGAAAGATGTCGGCGTGGTCGTACTCGAGGTTGTTCAGCACCGCGGTGCGCGGGAAGTAGTGCACGAACTTGCTGCGCTTGTCGAAGAACGCGGTGTCGTACTCGTCGGCCTCGATGACGAAGAACCGGCTCGTGCCGGCGCGTGCCGAAACGCCGAAGTCCTTTGGCACGCCGCCGATCAGGAACCCCGGAGCCAGTCCCGCGTGCTCGAGGATCGCGGCGAGCATCGCGCTCGTCGTCGTCTTGCCGTGCGTGCCCGCCACGCCGAGCACCCAACGCCCGCGCAGGAGCTGCTCGCCGACCCACTGCGGACCGGATACGAACGGCGCGCCCGCATCGAGGATCGCCTCCATCAGCGGGTTGCCGCGGGTGACGACGTTGCCGATGACGAAGCGATCGGGCCGCAGACGCAGCTGCGCAGCGTCGTACCCCTCGGTCAGTTCGATCCCGGCGTCGCGAAGTTGATCGCTCATCGGCGGATAGACGCCGGCATCGCACCCCGTCACGCGATGGCCGGCGGCGCGCGCGAGCAGCGCGACCCCGCCCATGAAGGTGCCGCCGATGCCGAGGATGTGGAGGTGCACGGGTATCGACTCCGCAGGACAAGCGGCGCATTCTACTGAGCCGCGCAGGGCAAACGCGCTTCGTTAAACTCGGCGGCTCGCGCCCGCGCGCCGATGGCAGGAACCGCTGATGACCCGCGCATTCACCACGCATCCGAACTCAGGCGACACGGCCGTCGAAATCGCCGCCGCCGCCGCGCGCCTGATCGCCGAAGAGGGCTGCGACTACGCGCTCGCCAAGCGCAAAGCCGTGCGTGAGGTCCTCGGCGAAGGCGAAGGCGCGCGCGCGCAACTTCCCGACAACGCGCTGATCGAGGCGGAGCTCAGACGCTACCTGCAGACGTTCGCTGCGGACTCGCAACCGGCCCAACTCGCCGCGCTGCGGCGCCTGGCGCTGGACTGGATGAGCCGGCTCGCGCAGTTCAACCCGCACCTGGTCGGCGCGGTCCTGAACGGAACGGCCACGGAGCACTCCGACATCCACCTGCATCTGTTCACCGACAGCGCGAAGGACGTCGAAATCGCGCTGTTGAATGCGGGCATCGAGTTCCGGGTCGACGAAGGCGCCGACGAGCCGGGTGCGCCGGAAGAAGTCCTGCACTTCGCGGTCCGCACGGCTCGCGGCAGCGGCCTGCCCGAGCGCGTCGGCGTCAGCCTGAGCGTGCACGCGAGCGACGCGATCCGTGTGGCCGCGCGATCCCGATCGACCGACCCCACGTTGCACGCGGTCGAGGCGGCCGGGCGCGCGACGATCGACATGTTGCGGACGCTGATCGAACAGACGACGGCGCCTTCCGCGAGATGACCCGCACCCAAACGCTGCTCGCCGCCATCGCCGTCGCGGTCATCGCCGCCGGCGCCGGAGCGGGTGTGGCAGGGCTGCGGCTCGAGCCGCAATCCGCGCCTGCCGACGCGACCGCACTGTTTGCGAGCACCTTCGACGATGCCGATGGACGACCGCAGCCGATCGCCCAATGGAAGGGCCGCCCCCTGGTGGTCAACTTCTGGGCGACTTGGTGCCCGCCCTGTATCGAGGAAATGCCGGACCTGCAGCGTATCCGCGACGAGTA
>JBKBSH010000353.1:0-2815 GCA_046291795.1 Burkholderiaceae bacterium
CGGCGTCCTTCGCACGCGTCCTTTCGGCCGCGCGCTCGTCGAACCGTCGATACGGGTTTTTGCCCGTATGCTCCCTTAGCAGGGCAGTAGCCGCGACCTCTCGGCCACGTCTCCAAACTCGATACAACCCGCTTCGCAACCCGACGGACGGATTGCTCGCGAATGGCCGAGGCAGCGCAGTTTAGTCCGCGCGAACCCGACGGGCAACGAACCGGTGAGCGATCACGCCGGTTCCTGCTCGAGTCCGAAGGCCTTGTGCAGCGCGCGGACCGCGAGCTCCATGTACTTGTCCTCGACGACCACCGAGATCTTGATCTCGCTGGTCGAGATCATCTGGATGTTGATGCCCTCCTCGGCGAGCGTGCGGAACATCAGGCTGGCGATGCCGACGTGCGAGCGCATGCCGATGCCGACGACCGAAACTTTGGCGATCTTCGGGTCACCGACGATCTGCCTCGCGCCGACGTGCGCCTTGACCTTCGTGGCGAGCACGTCCATCGCCTTGGCGTACTCGTTGCGGTGGACGGTGAACGAGAAGTCGGTCATCCCGTCGACGCTGATGTTCTGCACGATCATGTCGACATCGATGTTCGCTTCGGCGATCGGCCCGAGGATCTGGTAGGCGATCCCCGGGCGGTCTGGCACGCGCGTCAGCGTGATCTTCGCTTCGTCGCGCGAGAACGCGACGCCGGAAATGACGGCCTTTTCCATCTTCGTGTCTTCCTCGAACGTGATCAGCGTACCCGAGCCGGCTTCCTCCGCGAGCGGCATGTCCGGATCGGTCAGGCTCGACAGCACGCGCAGCGGCACCTTGTACTTGCCGGCGAATTCGACCGATCGGATCTGCAGCACCTTGGACCCGAGGCTCGCCATCTCGAGCATCTCCTCGAAGGTGATCTTCTCCAGCCGGCGCGCTTCGGCGACGATGCGCGGGTCGGTCGTGTAAACGCCGTCGACGTCGGTGTAGATCAGGCACTCGTCGGCGCGCAGCGCCGCGGCGAGCGCGACCGCGGACGTATCGGAGCCGCCGCGCCCGAGCGTGGTGATGTTGCCGTGCTCGTCCACACCCTGAAAACCGGCGACGACCACGACGTGACCCGAGTCGAGGTCGGCGCGGATCTTCTTCTCGTCGATGTCGATGATGCGCGCCTTGGTGAACGCGCTGTCGGTCAGCACGTGCACCTGCGGGCCCGTGTAGCTCCTGGCCTTCAGGCCGAGTTCCTTCAGCGCCATCGCCAGCAGGCCGATCGTGACCTGCTCGCCGGTGGAGGCGACGACGTCGAGCTCGCGCGGATCCGGGTTCGGCTGGATCTCCTTGGCGAGCGCGATGAGCCGGTTCGTCTCGCCGCTCATCGCGGAGGCGACGACGACGAGCTGGTGGCCGGCACGCCGCCACTTGGCGATGCGCCGGGCGACACTCTTGATCCGTTCGACCGAACCGACCGACGTGCCGCCGTACTTCTGAACGATGAGCGCCATGATCGCTGTGTGATTGCCGCAAATCCAACGCGGCGAAAAGCCGCGGATTATAGGGCTGCGCCGATGCCGGCCGACTCCCCCCGTCAGTCGGCGAGCAGTGTGGCGTCGGGCTGCCAGTCGAGCCGGACGCGTTCGCCGCCCGTGTCGATCATCCGCACGTCGGGGCCGAGACCCGCGACATAGATCAAGTCGTCGCCACGCCATACGAGCGGCAGCGAAGCGCGCTCGAATTCGGCGACCCCGGCATCCTGGAACAGCCGCTTCAGCGTCTTCGACGGCCGCGTCGGATGCGGCTTGAAGCGCTCGCCGCCGCCGCGGCCGCGCACCTCGAGCGGTGCGGCGCGCAGCCAATCGGCATCGAAGCCCGCTTCGTTGGTCGGCTCGAAACGCAGCACGCCACCCCACTCGGGCAAGACGATCTCGCGTTCGCCGTGCCAGCGGATCGGCACGTGGCGGCGCTGCGGCGCAGCCGCGGGCCGTAACAGCAGCAGGCCGCAATGCCGGCGCACTTCGCGGTCGGCGATGCGCACCAGCAGGCGCGCGTCGCCGCGCGCGGTGAGCGCCTGATCGACGATCTCGCCGAGCCGCGCGCGCGACGGCGTCTCCAACCCGGCGGCGGCCAGCCATTCGCGCACGACCAGCGCGCGCCGCGCGGGCGCGAGCGCCGCGAGCCGGTCGAGGCGCAGCATCCCGTCCGGTGCGCCATCGGCGCACGCCGCCAGGTCGCCCGCGGCAACGTCGCGCAGCACTTCGGCGGCGTCGGCGATCAAATCGATCGAGCGGGCCGCAGCACGCCGGAATCCGCTGCGGATCGCTTCCAGCTCGGGCAGCACCCGCGCGCGCAGCGCGTTGCGCGCGAATCGTATGTCGGCGTTGCTCGGATCCTCGACGAAAGAAAGTTCGCGCGCGCGCGCATAGCGGTCGATCTGCTCGCGCGAGACGCCGAGCAGCGGGCGCAGCAGCGTGAGTCCGGCCCCGAAGGCACGGCAGGCCGGCATCGCCGCCAGCCCGTCGACACCGGCGCCGCGCAGCCACTGCAACAGGAAGGTCTCGATGCGATCGTCGAGGTGGTGCGCGGTCAGCACGACGCCCGCGCCGTGCTCGCGCGCCGCGGCCGCGAGGGCCGCATAGCGCGCGTCGCGAGCGGCCGCTTCGATGCCGCGGCTGCCGCGCGGCACGCTTGCGCGTCGCACGTCGATGGGGACGCTCCACGCTGCACACACCCGCTCGCAGTGCGCGGCCCAGTCGTCGGCCTGCGGCAGCAAGCCGTGGTGGACGTGCACCGCGACCAGCTTGCGCCAGCCCGCCGTTCGCGCGGCGCGCAGACGACGCGCGG
>JBKBSH010000354.1:0-2799 GCA_046291795.1 Burkholderiaceae bacterium
CAGCTCGTCTACGTGCTGCGCGGCTGGATCAGGTTCGAGTACGAAGGCGCGGGCGAAGTGCTGTTGACGGCGGGATCGTGCGTGCACCAGCCGCCCGGCATCCGCCACAAGGAGCTGGGCCACTCGGACGACCTCGAGCTGCTCGAGATCGTGATGCCCGCGGATTTCGCCACGGTCGTCGATGACGACTGAGCCAGCCGATCGCGACGCCCGCAGATACGCACGGCTGCCTTCGGACAGCCGCAAGAACGGGGCATGGCGCGCCGACGCCGGGCTGCTAACGTAGCGGCCCTTGTCGTGATGGCCCCGCAGCGCAGTTTCCGGCCAACGCCCCCAGGAAATCCTTCCGATGATCCAGTTGAACGTCAACGGGCGCGGCGTGTCGGTCGACGCCGATCCGTCCACGCCGCTGCTGTGGGTGTTGCGCGAACGGCTCGGGCTGACCGGCACCAAGTTCGGTTGCGGCATCGCCGTCTGCGGCGCATGCACGGTGCACCTGAACGGTCGGCCCGCACGCAGCTGCAGCACGCCGCTGGCCGCTGCGGCCGGGGCGCAGGTGGTCACGATCGAAGCGATGGCGTCCGACCGCGTCGGGCGCGTCGTGCAGGAGGCCTGGGTACGCAACGACGTCGTGCAGTGCGGGTACTGCCAGTCGGGCCAGGTGATGGCGGCCACCGCGCTGCTGAAGGCCAAGCGCAATCCGACCGACAAGGACATCGACGAAGCGCTCGCCGGCAACCTTTGCCGCTGCGGAACGTACGCGCGCATCCGCGCCGCGGTCAAGGATGCCGCGAAGGCGCTCGGCTGAGGACGCGACGATGAGAGAACCTACCGCAGCCGACGCCGCCGCCGTGCTCTCGCGACTGTCGACGACGCAGCCGATCAAGCTCGGGCGCCGCGACTTCCTGAAAGCGACCGGCGCTGCGGGCGGCGGGCTGATGCTCGCGATCGGCCTGCCGGCAGGCGCCCTGCTCAGCGGCCGCATCGCGCAGGCGCAGGAGCCGGGCAAGAAGTTCGTCTATCCGCCGGCGGCGTTCATTCGCATCGGGACCGACGACAGCGTGACGATCCTGGTCAACAAGCTCGAATTCGGTCAGGGTGTGTTCACCTCGTTGCCGATGCTGATCGCCGAAGAACTCGAGTGCGACTGGAAAAAGGTGCGCGCCCAGCACGCGCCCGCCGCGCAGGTGTACGCGCATCCGGGCTTCGGCATCCAGATGACCGGCGGCTCGCAGTCGGTGACATCGAGCTGGCAGCAGTTTCGCGTCATCGGAGCGACTGCGCGCGACATGCTGGTCACCGCCGCAGCGCAGCGCTGGCAGATCGACAAGGCGCGGCTCGACACCCGCGACGGCGTGGTCATCGAAATCGGTGGCAAGAAGCGGCGCATCGGCTACGGCGCGCTCGCCGAAGAAGCGATGAAGCTCGAGGTGCCGGCCAAAATCGGCATCAAGGCCGATCCAAAGGACTTCCGGCTGATCGGCAAGCCGACGCATCGCATCGACTCGCGCGAAAAGGTCGACGGCAGCGCGCAGTTCGCGATCGACAAGACGCTGCCCGGCATGCTGGTCGCGGTCGTCGCGCGACCGCCCGTGTTCGGCGGCCGGGTCAGGCAGGCCGACCTGGACGCGGCGAAGGTGTCCGTCAAGGGCTTCAAGGCGATGTTCGTGATTCCCGTCGATCGCGGCGGCAGCGGTGTCGCGGTGGTCGCCGACGGCTACTGGCCGGCCAAGACGGTGCGCGACGGCCTGAAGATCGAATGGGACCTGCCGGCCGGCCCGACGACGAGCGATCAGATCGCCCAGTACAGGGCGCTCGCCGCGCAGCCGGGGCTGCTCGCGCGCGCCGACGGCTCGCCCGATGCGATCGCCGCCGCCGCGCGGCGCATCGAAGCCGAGTTCGAATTCCCGTACCTCGCACACGCGGCGATGGAGCCGCTGAACGCGGTGATCGACCTGAAGACCGACCGTTGCGATGTCTGGTGCGGTTCGCAATTCCAGACGGTCGACCAGATCCGCATCGCGCAGGCGGCCGGACTGCAGCCGGAACAGGTCAACCTCGTGACGACCTACGCCGGCGGCGGCTTCGGCCGGCGCGCGAATCCGGTGTCGGACTATCTGGTCGAAGCCGTGCACGTCGCGACGGGAATGAAGAAGGCGGGCCTCGATGCACCGGTCAAGGTCATCTGGTCGCGCGAGGACGACATGCGCGGCGGCTACTACCGGCCGCTGCACGTGCACCGTGTGGCGATCGGTCTCGACGCCACGGGACGCCCGCTCGCGTGGCAGCACACGATCGTCGGTCAGTCGATCGTCAAGGGCACGGCGTTCGAGAAGTTCCTGGTCAAGGACGGCGTCGATCACACGATGACCGAGGGCGTGGTCGACACGCCCTACAGGCTGCCGAACCTGCGCGTTTCCGTGCACCATCCCGACGTCAACGTGCCGGTGCTGTGGTGGCGCTCTGTCGGTCACACGCACACGGCGTTCGTGATGGAAACGCTGATCGACGAACTCGCCGTGGCCGCGAAGCAGGACCCGATCGCCTACCGCCTTTCGTTGCTCGACGCCAGGCACGCGCGGCACCGCGCGGTGCTGAATCTCGTGCGCGAGAAGTCCGGCTGGGGCAGGCCGCCCGCGAAGGGGCGCGCGCGCGGGGTTGCCGTCCACGCGAGCTTCGGCTCCGTTTGCGCACACGTCGCCGAGGTGTCGGTCGAGAATGCCGCGATCCGAGTGCATCGCGTCACCTCGGCGATCGACTGCGGCACCGCGGTCAACCCGCTCGGCGTCGAAGCCCAGG
>JBKBSH010000355.1:0-2792 GCA_046291795.1 Burkholderiaceae bacterium
TCCGGCTTGGTCATGCCGAAGTTGCGCAGCGTGCGCTCCTTGGTGTCGCGGCCTTTCTGGTGGCCGAGCACCATCACCGCCTGACCGTTGAAGCGCGCCATGCCGCCGACGATCGACAGGTCGTCGGCGAACGCGCGGTCGCCGTGCAGTTCGTGGAAGTCGGTGAAGATGTCGTGGACGTAGTCGAGCGTGTACGGCCGCTGAGGATGGCGCGCCAGTTGCGCGACCTGCCAGGGCGTGAGCTTGGCGTAGATGTCCTTCAGCAGCGCCTGACTTTTTTTCTGCAGCCGCTCGATCTCCTCCGAGATGTCGACCGCGGAGTCGTCCTGCACGAAGCGCAGTTCCTCGATCTTGGTCTCGAGTTCCGCGATCGGTTGCTCGAAGTCCAGAAAGGTCGTCTTTGACATCAGTACTCCACCGGAACCGGATCGAGGCTGCGCCAGAGGTACCACGTCGCGACGCTGCGCCACGGCGTCCAGGGTGCCGCGAGCCGCGCGATCCGCGCCCTGCCGTCGCGGCCGAGAAGCGCCTGTGTCGGTTCGCCGTCCAGATAGTTCAGGCTGATCGCCCTGAGCAGACCGAGGTCGTCGAGCGGCAGTACGTTCGGGCGCAGCAGATTAAAGATCAAAAACATCTCGGCTGTCCAGCGACCGATGCCGCGGATTTCGGTCAGGCACTCGATGACTTCCTCGTCGTCCATCGACTCGAGCCTGCGCGGGTCGACGCGGCCCGTCGCGAAGTGATCGGCGAGATCGCGCAGGTATTCGACCTTGCGTTCCGACAGCCCGCACGCGCGCAAGGTCGTCGCGCGCCTGCGCAGTACGGCGCGCGGCGTCAGCGTTTCGCACGTCCTTGCAAGCCGGCCCCACACCGCATCGGCGGCTTTCACCGAAATCTGCTGCCCGACGATCGAGCGCGCCAGCGTGGCGAACGCGTCTCCGCGAGAGACGAGCGCCACACGCGGATGCCGGCGGATGATCCGCGCGAGCGTGGCGTCGGCGCGCGCCAGCGCGCGTTTGGCCTTGGGCCAGTAGGCGGGCGATGTCATTTACCGTCGCCGCCACGTCGTTCCGTCCGGCCCGTCCTCGAGCACGATGCCCTGCGCGAGCAGCTCGGCGCGGATGCGATCGGCTTCGGCGTAGTTCTTCGCTTTCTTGGCGGCGGCGCGCAGCGCGATCTGCGCTTCGATCCGAGCTGCTTCGTCGTCGGTCTCGGGGCCTTGCAGGTACTCGTTCGCGTCACGCTGCAGCAGTCCGAGCACGCCGCCCAACGCGCGAAGCTGACGCGCGAGCGCGGCGGATTTCGTGCGGTTGACTTCGTTGGCCAGCTCGAACAGCACCGAGACCGCGACCGCCGTGTTGAAGTCGTCGTCCATCGCCGCGGCGAACCGCTGCGCGTGCGGCTCGTCCCAGTCGACTTCGTCCGCCGCGGGCGGCGCCTCGCGCAGCGCGGTGTACAGCCGCGTCAATGCGCTGCGCGCCTCGACGATCAGGCTCTCGGTGAAGGCGATCTGGCTGCGATAGTGCGAGCGGATCAGGAACAAGCGCAGCACTTCGGCATCGTACCTGGCCAGCGCATCGCGGATCGTCCAGAAGTTGCCGAGCGACTTCGACATCTTTTCTTCGCCCACGCGCAGGGCGCCGGCGTGCATCCAGATCCTGGCGAAGGGCTGGCCGAATGCACCTTCGCTCTGCGCGATCTCGTTTTCGTGGTGCGGAAAGACGAGATCGGGGCCTCCGCCGTGGATGTCGATGGTGCGGCCGAGCGTGGCGGTGGCCATCGCCGAACACTCGATGTGCCAGCCGGGGCGACCCGGCCCCCACTTCGACGGCCACTGCGGCTCGCCCGGCCGGGCGTGCTTCCACAGAACGAAATCGAGCGGATCGCGCTTGGCCTGATCGACCGCGACGCGCTCGCCGGCACGCAGCTCGTCCAGCGACTTGCCCGACAACTTTCCGTAGCCGGGGAAACGACGCACCGCGAAGTTCACGTCGCCGTCGTCGGCCGTGTACGCGAGGTCCTTTTTTTCGAGCAGTTCGATCAGGCCGAGCATCTGCGCAACGAACTGTGTGGCGCGCGGCTCGAGGTCGGGCGGCACGAAGCCCAGCGCAGCAAAGTCCTCGTGCATCGCGCGGATGAAGCGCTCCGTCAGCGCGGTCGTCGTCTCGCCGTTTTCCGCGGCGCGGCGGATGATCTTGTCGTCGACGTCGGTGATGTTGCGCACGTAGGTGACGCGCCAGCCGCGCGCACGCAGCCAGCGCACGACGATGTCGAACGCCGCGAAAGTGCGGCCATGGCCCAGGTGGCAGTAGTCGTACACCGTCATGCCGCACACGTACATCCTGACGTGGCCGGGTTCGATCGGCTCCAGCGGCTCGAGGCTGCGCGTGAGCGTGTTGTAGATCTGGATCGTCATGGAGGCGTCCCGGATCGTCGGGGCAGGCGCTGCCGCACGGGCAGCGCGCGATGGATCGGCGCGGCGAAGAAGCGATGACGGAAGGTCAACAGCGCCGGCTCTTCATCGTCGATCGGAGTGCGGCAGGGGCGTTGTTAGAATCGCGCCGAGTATATCCAATCGCGTTCGCCCGACGGACGCTTCCCTCGCCGACTCATGCCGCTGCGCGCCCTTGTGATCGTCGCCTGGCTCGCCGCCATCGGCGGCACGGCCGCGGCGCAGGCGCCGACCGTCGCCGCGCCGCCGAGCGAGCGCGAGGAGATCGCGCGGCTCGCCCGCGAAAAGCAGCTCGACGCGGCGCTGGCGCGCGCCGACGCGTTCCTCGCCAAGTCGCCGC
>JBKBSH010000034.1:0-11695 GCA_046291795.1 Burkholderiaceae bacterium
CTGATACGCGCGCCGACCCGCCGCAAAGTCCATCAGGTCGTGGCGGCAGTCGACGACGCACCAGTCGCGGTCGGCGAGATGCGTTCGCAGTTCGTCGACGGTGACGAGTGTGGCGTTCATTTTTCAGTGCTCGGTTCGGCAATGGGCGCGCGCGGCGCCGGATGCGCCGGTCGCGCCGAAACGAACGTGGCCAGCACTCCGCTGGCGACGATGCTTGACGCACGCCCCCATCACCGAGAACAGGGCCGACGCGAACAGCATCCAGAGCGACTGCATACGCGGCGGCAGTCTAACGGATCGCCTCGAAAGGCTGCGCGACGCTGCTCTACAATGGTTGCGTTGCTCGCTCCGCGAACCCCGCCGATGGCGCGCGTGTCCTCCCCCAAACCCGTCACGGAACTGACCTTCGAACAGGCGCTCGACGAGCTCGACGCGCTCGTTCGCAGGATGGAAGCGGGCGATCTCGCCCTCGACGATTCGATCGCTGCGTATCGCCGCGGCGCCGAGCTGGCGCGCTACTGCCAGGGCAAGCTCGCCGCCGCCGAGCAGGAGATCAAGAAGCTCGACGGAGAACTGCTCAAGCCGCTCGAGCCGTCCGAACTGAGAGGCGGCGGACAGTGAGCGCAGCCCCGGCGGCGCGCCACGCCGCCGAGCCGCTTTCCTTCGACGCTTGGATGCAGTCGATGCTCGCGCGCTTCGAGCGCGCCGCCGATCTGCAACTGCCTGCGCCGACCCGCGTTCCGGCGCGGCTGCACGAGGCGATGCGCTACGCGGCGCTCGACGGCGGCAAGCGCGTGCGGCCGCTGCTCGTCTACGCGGCGGGAGAAGTCAGCGACGCCGACGCCGCCGCGCTCGACTGCGCTGCGCTCGCCGTCGAGTACGTGCACGCGTATTCGTTGATCCACGACGATCTGCCGTGCATGGACGACGACGTGCTCAGGCGCGGCAAGCCGACCGTGCACATCGCCTTCGACGAAGCGACCGCGATGCTTGCCGGCGACGCGTTGCAGGCCGAGGCGTTCAAGGTGCTCGCCGACGCGCCGCTGCCGCCCGCGACGTGCGCCGCGCTGATGCGCGAGCTGGCGCACGCGGCGGGGACCGAGGGCATGTGCGGCGGGCAGGCGATCGATCTGGCCGCGGTCGGACAGACGATGAGCGCCGAGGAACTCGAACGGATGCACCGGATGAAGACCGGCGCGCTGCTGCGGGCTTCGGTCCGGATGGGCGCGCTCGCCGGCCGCTGCGACGAGCCGACGCTTGCCGCGATCGACGCGTACGGTCGAGCGATCGGGCTCGCGTTCCAGATCGTCGACGACGTGCTCGACGTCGAGGGCTCGTCCGAGGTCCTCGGCAAGACCGCGGGCAAGGATGCGCGGCAGGCCAAGCCGACCTACGTGTCGGTGCTCGGGCTCGATGAAGCAAAGGCGCGCGCCGAGCGTCTGCGTGCGGAAGCGCTCGCTGCGATCGCAGGTCTGGGCGCGCCGGCGCTGCGTCTGCGACAATTGGCCGACTTCATCGTGCTGCGTTCGCATTGAGCGCGGTGCCGGGTCCAGCGATGGAAGCGCTCCTGCCGACGATCGAATCGCCCGCCGACCTGCGGCGGCTCGATCGCGCGCAACTGAAGCAGCTCGCCGACGAGCTGCGCGCGTTCGTCCTCGAATCGGTGTCGCAGACCGGCGGACACCTGTCGTCGAATCTGGGCACCGTCGAGCTCGCGATCGCGCTGCATTACGTCTTCGACACGCCGAACGACCGGATCGTCTGGGACGTCGGCCACCAGACCTATCCGCACAAGATCCTCACGGGCCGGCGCGAGGCGATGAAGACGTTGCGCCAGTTCGGCGGCATCTCGGGGTTCCCGCGCCGCAGCGAGTCCGAGTACGACACGTTCGGAACCGCGCATTCGTCGACGTCGATCTCGGCCGCGCTCGGCATGGCAGTGGCGGCGCGCAACCTCGGCGAGAAGCGGCACGCGATCGCTGTGATCGGCGACGGCGCGATGACCGCGGGCCAGGCGTTCGAGGCGCTGAACAACGCGGGCGTCGTCGAGAACATCCGGCTGCTGGTGATCCTGAACGACAACGACATGTCGATCTCGCCGCCGGTGGGCGCGCTGAATCGTTATCTGGCGCGGCTGATGAGCGGCAAGTTTTACGCGGCGGCCAAGAGCGTCGGCAAGCAGATGCTCAGACCCGTGCCGCCGCTGTTCGAGCTCGCGCGCAAGATCGAGGAGCACGCCAAGGGCATGGTCGTGCCCGGCACGCTGTTCGAGGAATTCGGCTTCAACTACATCGGGCCGATCGACGGTCACGATCTCGACTCGCTGATCCCGACGCTCGCGAACCTGCGTGCGCTCGACGGCCCGCAGTTCCTGCACGTCGTGACGAAGAAGGGGCACGGCTACAAGCTCGCCGAAGCCGACCCGGTGCTCTATCACGGCCCCGGCAAGTTCGATCCCCGGGAGGGAGTCAAGAACGCTGCTGCCGGCAAGCCGACGTACACGCAGGTCTTCGGCGACTGGTTGTGCGACATGGCCGCCGTCGATCCTCGTCTCGTCGGTATCACGCCGGCGATGCGCGAAGGCTCGGGGCTCGTGCGCTTCGAACAGGAATTCCCGAACCGCTACTTCGACGTCGGCATCGCCGAGCAGCACGCGGTGACCTTCGCGGCGGGGCTCGCGTGCGAGGGTATGAAACCGGTCGTCGCGATCTACTCGACCTTCCTGCAGCGCGCGTACGACCAGTTGATTCACGACGTGGCGATCCAGAATCTGCCGGTCGTCTTCGCGCTCGATCGCGGCGGACTGGTCGGCGCCGACGGCGCCACGCATCACGGCGCGTTCGACCTGTCGTACCTGCGCTGCATTCCGAACCTGGTCGTGATGGCGCCGAGCGACGAAAACGAATGCCGCCGGATGCTGACGACCGCGTTCCGCCACGACGGACCGGCTGCCGTGCGCTATCCGCGCGGCGCCGGGCCGGGTGCTGCGATCGAGCGCGCGCTGGAGGCACTGCCGATCGGCCAGGGTGTGGTTCGGCGCGAGTCGGGGGCGTGCCCCGGCGCGCGGATCGCGATCCTCGCGTTCGGCTCGATGGTTCAGCCTGCGCTCGCAGCCGCCGAAGCGATCGACGCGACGGTCGCCGACATGCGCTTCGTCAAGCCGATCGACCGCGCGTTGATCGGCAAGCTCGCGCGTTCGCACGATGCGCTGGTCACCGTCGAGGAGAACGTCGTGATGGGTGGGGCCGGCAGCGCGTGCCGCGAGGTGCTCGAAGAGCTTGCCATCGAACGGCCGATGCTGCATCTCGGGCTGCCCGACCGCTTCGTCGATCACGGTGACCCGGCCAGGCTGCTCGCATCCGTCGGCCTCGACGCCGCGGGCATCGAGGCGTCGATCCGTGAGCGCTTCGGCGAGCTGCTGCGCGAGACGCGCCGGGTTCGCCCCGCCGCGTGACCCCGGCGATGAACGGCGGCGCGCGGCCGGTCGCGATCTTCCAGCACGATCGCGATGTCGGTCCGGGCTACTTCGAAATCTGGCTGCGCGGCCGCGGGCTGCCGTACGCGCTGATCCGCATCGACCGCGGCGATCCGGTTCCCGCCGACCCGCGCGAGTTCGCCGGGCTGTGCTTCATGGGCGGCCCGATGAGCGTCAACGATCCGCTGCCTTGGATCGAACCCGTCTGCGCGCTGATTCGCGCGGCCGACGCCGCCGCCGTTCCCGTGATCGGGCACTGCCTGGGCGGACAACTCCTCGCCAGGGCGTTCGACGCACGCGTGACGCGCAGCCCGGTCAAGGAGATCGGCTGGGGTGCGCTGCGCGTGACAGACGCACGGCTGGCTGCCGAGTGGCTGGGTGTCGAATCGCTCGAAGGGGTCGAGTTCTTCCAATGGCACGGTGACGCGTTCGAACTGCCGCCGGGCGCGCGCAATTTCGTCGCGAGCGAATTCTGCGTACACCAGGCCTATGTGATCGACCGCGGCGGCTTTGCCCATCTCGGCATGCAGTTTCACTGCGAGATGACGCCGACGCTCGTGCGCGCATGGCTCGCCGACGAGACGTGGCGCGCCGAAGTCGACGAGGAACGCCGCGCGACCGGCGGCCCTGCGGTGCAGGATGCCGCCGAGATGCTGCGCAACCTGCGCGCGCGAACGACCCGGATGAATTCGCTGGCGGCGCGGCTGTACGAACGTTGGAGCCAGGGCCTCGCGACCGCGCCGCGGCGATGACCGATCAGCGACGACGCCAGGCGACGTCTTCCCACACGTCGCGCTTGGCCGGCGTGTCGTAAGCCGTCCCGTAGATCGAAGCCAGCGTGCGTTGCGGCCTGTCCGGAACGATGTGCAGATGCACCTGCGCGAGCAGCATCAGCTCCGACATCGCGTCCGGCTCGATCGGCGTCTGGTTGTCGTCCGCGAGCCAGAGCTTGCGGAAGTAGTCGTTCATCTCCGGGTGACCCCAGAGCAGCGTGATCGCATGCGCCATTGCCGGGTAACGCGTTTCGAGCACCGAGCGATCGCGCGCATCGGCTGCGCGGCCGACGGACGCGGCTGCCGAATTTGTCCGCGCCGACGGCGAAAGCGTCGGCAGACGAGCGAACGGGTCGTACGAACGAAGACGCGGTTTCATTTTTCTTTCGTCTGGGTACCATGTTAACGGTAGGCCATTCGAATAGCAACGAAGAGGCCGCGCAATTCGTCGCTTCGGCGCCCATCGGCCGACGAACGGGCCTTGACGTGCTCCGCGGGCGATGACTTGGCCGCGTCGAAGGCGGGTGCCGAGGGGCGCTTCCTATAATCGGCGCGTGCCCATCGAGCTCGAAGAGAACGTCGCGCTCCGCGCGCTCAACACCTTCGGGGTCGACGCGCGGGCGCGCTACTTCGCCCGCGTTCGCAGCGCCTCCGACCTCGCGACGCTCGAGGACGATCCGCGGCTGCGCGGCGTTCCGCGGCTGATCCTGGGCGGCGGCAGCAACATCCTGTTCACGCGCGACGTCGACGGCATCGTCGTCAAAGTCGATGTGCCCGGCTTGCGCGAGGTCGGCGAGGACGAGCGAGCGTGGTTCGTCGAGGTCGGCGCCGGCGAGAACTGGCATGTGACCGTGCGGCGGTTGCTCGAAGCGGGCCGCCCGGGGCTCGAAAACCTCGCGTTGATCCCCGGGCAGACGGGGGCTGCGCCGATCCAGAACATCGGCGCGTATGGCCTGGAGCTGGCCGAGCGCTTTCACGCGCTCTCGGCGTGGGACGTCGAGGCGCGCGACGTGGTGACGATGTCGTCGGCCGACTGCAACTTCGGCTACCGTGACAGCGCGTTCAAGACCACGCTCGCCGGCCGCCGCGTGATCTTGTCGGTGACGCTCGCGTTGCCGAAGCGCTGGACGCCGGTGACCGGCTACGCCGAACTCGCCAACGAGTTGAAAACGCGCGGCGTCGCATCGCCGGCTGCACGCGACGTCTTCGACGCGGTGTGCGCGATCCGCCGTCGCAAGCTGCCCGACCCCGCCTCGATCGGCAACGCCGGCAGTTTCTTCAAGAACCCGATCGTCCCGCGCGAGCAGCACCATCATCTGCTCGCGCACCATCCCTCGCTCGTCAGCTACCCGATGCCGGGCGGGCGCTTCAAGCTCGCCGCCGGCTGGCTGATCGAAGCTGCCGGGCTGAAGGGCGTCACGCGCGGCCGCGCCGGCGTCTACGAGAAGCAGGCGCTCGTGCTCGTCAACCGCGGCGGAGCCACGGGCGCCGAGATCCTCGCGCTCGCGCGCGAAGTGCAGGACAAGGTGCGCGAGAAGTTCGGCGTATCGCTGGAGCCGGAGCCGCTGATCGTCTAGTCGCCGGCCTTTCGCTGGCTGCCTTCGGGCGTCGGCGAACGCTCTTCGAGCCGGGGCAGCACGGCGCCCGTCCCGGTGGAAAGCAGCCCCGCCTTCGCGTACACGAGCAACTTGTCGCGCGTATCGGCGATGTCGAGGTTGCGCATCGTGAGTTGTCCGATGCGGTCCTGCGGCGTGAAGAAGGCTTCGCCTTTCTCCATCGTCAGGCGCTCGGGTTTGTACGTGAGGTTGGGCGAACGCGTGTCGAGGATCGAGTAATCGTTGCCGCGTCTGAGCTCGATCGTGACTTCTCCGGTGATCGCGCGCGCGACCCAGCGCTGCGCACTGTCGCGCAGCAGGATCGCTTGCGGGTCGAACCAGCGGCCCTGGTACAGCAGGCGACCGAGTTTGCGGCCGTTGTCGCGGTACAGCTCGATCGTGTCCTCGTTGTGGATGCCGGTGACGAGCCGCTCGTACGCGATGAACAGCAGCGCCATCCCGGGCGCTTCGTAGATGCCGCGGCTCTTGGCTTCGATGATGCGGTTTTCGATCTGGTCCGACATGCCCAGGCCGTGCCGTCCGCCGATGCGGTTGGCCTCCGCCATCAGCTCGACCTGGCTGGCGAAAGTGACGCCGTTCAGCGCCACCGGCTGCCCCTCCTCGAAACGCACCGTCACTTCCTCGCGCCCGATCGAGACGTCGTCGCGCCAGAACGCCACACCCATGATCGGCTGCACGATGCGCACGCTGCTCGACAGCAGCTCGAGGTCTTTCGCTTCGTGGGTGGCGCCGAGCATGTTGGAGTCGGTCGAGTACGCCTTCTCCACGCTCATTTTGTAGTCGAAGCCGTTGGCGATCAGGAACTCGCTCATTTCCTTGCGGCCGCCCAGCTCGTCGATGAACGCCTGGTCGAGCCACGGCTTGTAGATCTTGAGCAGAGGGTTGGCGAGCAGCCCGTAGCGGTAGAAGCGCTCGATGTCGTTGCCCTTGAAGGTGCTGCCGTCGCCCCAGATGTTGACGTCGTCCTCCTTCATCGCGGCGACGAGCATCGTGCCGGTGACTGCGCGGCCGATCGGCGTGGTGTTGAAGTAGGTCAGTCCCGCGGTGGAGATGTGGAACGCGCCGCACTGCAGGGCGGAGATGCCTTCGGCGACGAGCTGCGCACGGCAGTCGATCAGCCGCGCACGCTCGGCGCCGTATTGCAGCGCGCGGCGCGGAATGTCTTCGTAATCGGGCTCGTCGGGCTGCCCGAGGTTCGCGGTGTACGCGTAGGGGATCGCGCCTTTCTTGCGCATCCACAGGAGCGCGGCGCTCGTGTCGAGTCCACCGGAAAAGGCGATGCCGACCTTCTGGCCGACGGGGAGATTCTGCAGGATCGTTGCCATGATGGGCTGAAGGCGGCGCTCGCGAAGCGCACGCGCAGGGTCGGGGGCCGAAGCCCGCATCGTGTACGGCAGGCGAGCGTCCGCGCCGATGCGGGCGACTTCGCGGGGCGCGCAAATTATAGGGCGCATCGCGAGCCGATCTGCCGTGTCGCGTGAAGGGTCGAGTGCTGCGATTGGGCTGGCGTGTCACCGTAGGCGTCGCAGCCGGATGCCGGAGCGCCGATGCGAACGCCGAACTTCTCGTGGGCGAGGCTGCAGAACCTGTTCGACACCGACGACGATCCGATGTCGCGCGACATCCGCGCAGCGGAGTGCTTCGCGCGCGCAGGCGCCAAGCCGCCCGTCGTGATCGCGTCGCACCGACCCTCGCGGTCCGCAGAGGCGATGGGACAGCGAGCCGGCGCGCATCACCGTCGCCGAGAACATCGCCTGTCCGATCGAGGGCAAGCTCAAGTTCGACGTGGTGCGTCACGAAGCGCAGCGCGCAGCGAGTGCGCCGTCGGCGGTGCGGGTGCGCCGGGACACGTCGCCGCTCGTATGCGGAAACTTCAACGGCGCGCCCGCCGATCGCAGCGCCGTCCAGCGCCTGCAGGCTGCGAGTGAGCGCGTGGCGGGGGATACGAACGATCTCGATCGCTTTTCCTCCGAAGTCGCCGACGAGCGGGCGCGCGACATCTTCGTGTTCAACGCGACGGCGCGCTTGCGAGCGGCAGGCGTCGGCTCGTACTGCTTCGAAGGAGGCGAGTCGGGCCGCGCGACCGACCGTCGTCAGGCACTCGACCAGCGGGTCGCGAGTCGTCGGTTGCTCAAACCGACCGGGCTGCGGTTGATCGAGGACGCGGTGCACGAATTCGACGACGCGACGGTCGCCGGGCTCCGGGCCGGGCGGCTGTCGTGGGAGCGAGGCCGTCGTCTGCGATCGACTGACCCTTGTCAAGGCCGCACACCGGGTAGCTTGCACGCGAGGAACACCGGCCGTAAATTGGCCACCGTAACACCCAGGAGATCGCGCAATGATCAACAATCACAATCGTTTCCTCGGTCTGTCGATGATTCTGTCCGCGGTCGTTCTCGCGGCGGGTTGCGCCACGACTGCCGACGTCGAGAGGGTGCAAGGCGAAGCGGCAGCGGCGAGAAAGCTCGCGCAGGAGGCGAAGTCGGCGGCCGATCAGGCCGGCAGCACCGCGAATGCGGCTGCCGCGGACGCCCGTGCCGCACGCGAGGCCGCGGCAGCCGCTCAACGGTCGGCCGACGAAGCCAAGGCCGCTGCGCAGGAAGCCAAGCGCGCGGCAGACGAGGCCAAAGCGGCCACGCAGGCGCTCAACGAGAAGCTCGACCGCGCCTTCAAGCAGTCGCAGAAGAAGTAGTCCGGAGACAGTCCGGATCAGCGCGAGACGGGAACCGGCACGCCGCGGCGCTCACGCGCCGCGCGGGTGACTGCGTCCCAGTCGATCACCGCGCTGCGGCTCTTCGTGGCCGCGATGACCGCTCGCACGGCGGCGGTGACGCCGGACTCGGACCGGCTCTCGGCCAGCGGTGCATGAACTTCAAGGTACAGCACGCCGTCTTCCCAGCCGGCCTTGATCGGTTGGTCGACGATGCGCACCGGCGTTCCAACCGGCAGCTCGGCGTATAGCCGTGCAATGTGTTCTGGATACAGACGCACGCAACCGTGCGTCACGCGCATCCCGATGCCGTACGGCTTGTTGGTCCCGTGGATCAGGTAGCCGCCGGGGACCGCGAGACGGAGCGCAAACTCGCCGAGCGGGTTGTCCGGGCCGGGCGGCACGACCGCGGGCAAGGCGGTTCCATTGCGTGCATGTTCCGCGCGGATCGAGGCGGGCGGGTACCATGAAGGGCGCTTCACCTTGGACGTGATGCGCGTGAGCCCGAGCGGCGTGCGCCAGTCCACGTCACCGATGCTCACGGGATACGTCGATACCCTCGCGGGTTCGCCGGGGGCGGACGCGTGGTAGTGGTAAAGGCGAAACTCCGGCAGGTTCAGCACGACTCCGGTCCGTGGCGCGTCCGGCAGGACGTGTCGCGTCGGTACCAGAACCGGCGTTCCCGCGCCGGGTACCCACGGGTCCACGCCCGGGTTGGCTGAGACGATCGCTTGGTAGCCGACTTCGTGCGCCCGGGCGATGTCCGGCAGCGTGTCTTCATACCGCGCCGAAACCGTCGTGATCGACCCGATCAGTGCGTCGTGTTCGGGCGGCAGCGCGAGGGTGCGGGCCTGCACGGCGGGGTGCGTCGCCCAGACCGATCCGCACGCGATCCACACTGCAAATCCGCGCCGCAGGAACATCATGGCCGGTTGCCGGGACAAGGGAGGAGCATCGGCATCTGAAGCGGGCGCGGCATCGGTACGGCGCGGTACGCGGCGCGCTCGCGAGCCCGCTTCAGTCGATGCGGGCGCCGGCGCGCTCGATGATCGGCGCCCACCGGGTGCGCTCCGCTTTCAGGTAAGCGGCGAACTGCTCGGGCGTTCCGCCGACCGGATCCCAGCCCGCCGCTTCGATGCGGCGTCGCGCCTCGGGCGACTGCAGGATCGCGTTGATGTCGCGATTCAGCCGTTCGATCGCCTCGCGCGGCGCACCGGCCGGCGCGACGAAGCCGTTCCACGCGATCGCTTCGAACCCCGGGTAGCCGAGTTCGGCGATCGTCGGCAACTCCTTCATGCCGGGCCAGCGCTGCGCGCTCGTCACCGCGAGCGGCCGGATGCGGCCTGCGTGGATCAAAGGCATCAGCGAGGTTGGGTTCGACATGATCGCCTGGACGTCGCCGGCGGCGGTCGCCTGCACTGCCGGGGGCGCTCCGTTGTACGGGATGTGCACCAGGAACAGACCCGCCTGCGCCTTCAGCATCTCCATCGCCAGGTGCGAGCTGCTGCCGTTGCCGACCGACGCGTAGTTCAACTGCCCCGGACGACGGCGGACGTAGTCGATGAACTCTCGCGCGCTGTGCACCGGCAACGCGCTGTTGACCGCGAGCAGGTTGGGCGCCGAGCCGACCAGCACGACCGGTGCGAGGTCGCGCCCGGGGTCGTACGGCAGCTTGGCGTACAGCAGCGGCGCAAGCGCGAGCGGCCCGGTGAACGACAGCCCGATCGTGTAGCCATCGCGCTCGGCCTTGGCGACCGCGTCGGTGCCGACGGTGCCGCCCGCTTGCGGACGATTGTCCGGAACGACCGGCTGGCCGAGACGATCGCGCAGCTGTTCGGCGATCAGACGGCCCAGCACATCGATCGACGATCCGGGAGGTGCGGTCAGGATCATGCGGATCGGCCTCGCGGGCCACGCCTGCGCCGTCGCCGGGCGCGTGGATCCGAGCAGCGCGAGGCTGCCGGCGAGTGCGAGAACGGTGCGTCGCTTGGATGTCATCGATGTGATTCCCTTCGTTCGCGCTGTCGTGTCAGCGGCCTGCGCCACGTGCTTTGCGTTCGCATGCGCGCGGCCGGCCCGCAGCGCAATCCCTTGCCGTGCCTTGGTCAACGAACCTGTCGATCATGGAGCAGGTACTCGATCGGTGCCTTCGGCACGTGCAGCCGGTTCCGCCTTCGACCGCCGCGCCGCAACGGGCTGGACGAACGCATCGTCAGTGAACATCTCGCCCAAGCAGAAGGTATTCCATCAGTGCCTTTTGCACGTGCAGCCTGTTTTCGGCCTCATCCCAGACGACCGACTGCGGGCCCTCGAGAACTTCTTCGGTGACCTCTTCGCCTCGGTGCGCAGGCAGGCAGTGCATGAACAGCGCATCGGGCTCGGCGAACTTCATCAGCGCGGCATCGACGCGCCAGTGCGTGAACGCCTGCCGGCGCGCCTCGTTCTCGGCCTCGTAACCCATGCTGGTCCACACGTCGGTCGTGACCAGGTGCGCCCCGCGCGCCGCGTCGCGCGGATTGTCGAACACCTTGAAGTGCGGCCCGGGCGGCGCAAGCTTCGCGTCGAGCGAATACGCGGGCGGCGTGGACACATGCACGGTGAAACCGAGCAGCTTCGCGGCCTGCAGCCAGGTGTAGGCCATGTTGTTGGCGTCGCCGATCCACGCGACCGTGCGGCCCGCGATCGGACCGCGGTGCTCGATGAACGTGAAGATATCGGCGAGGATCTGGCACGGATGGTACTCGTTGGTCAGCCCGTTGATCACCGGCACGCGAGAATACGCGGCGAAGCGCTCGATCTTCGTCTGCTCAAAGGTCCGGATCATCACGAGGTCGACCATCCGCGAGATCACGCGCGCCGTGTCTTCGATGGGCTCGGCACGCCCGAGCTGCGAGTCGCCGGTCGTGATGTGAATGACCGAGCCGCCCATCTGGTACATGCCGGCTTCGAAGCTCACGCGCGTGCGCGTGCTCGCCTTCTCGAAGACCATCGCGAGCGTACGGTCGCGCAGCGGCTGGTAGAACTCGTAGCGCTTGAAACGGTCCTTGATCACGCGCGAGCGTTCGAACACGTGCTCGATCTCGTCGCGCGTGAAGTCGGCAAGCTGCAGGAAGTGCCTGAT
>JBKBSH010000356.1:0-2789 GCA_046291795.1 Burkholderiaceae bacterium
GCGCCGTATTCGCTCGCGATGGACGTCACCGTGGTTCACACGCAGGGCGGCATCACGACCGGAAACGCAAGCTTCCGCGTTCCGGAGCCCGGCACGCTCGCGCTGCTCGGCTTGGGCCTGGCGGGCATCGGTTTCGCAGCGCGGAGCCGCGCCAAGCGCTGAAAGAATCCACAAGCGACTTTTTCGGGCGGCCGGCGAGCCGCCCTTTTTGTCGCCTGCGCAGCGCGCTCAGGCCGCCTTCAGCGCGATCACGCCGGCCACGACCGCGGCCACGCCGGCCCAGCGCCGTGCGTTGAGCTTCTCGCGCAGCAGCCGCGCGCCGATCAGCGTGGCGAACAGCACCGAGGTCTCGCGCAATGAGGCGACCATCGCCACCGGTGCCTTGGTCATCGCCCACACCGAGATCGCGTACGCCGCGGCCGACAGCCCGCCGCCGATCAGCCCGCGTAGCGGGTTCGCCGCGACGAATGCGGTGAAGGCGCTGCGCCGCGCCGCGAGCACCCACAACGTGAACGGCAGCGCGTCGATCACGAACAGCCACACGATGTACGCCCACGCGTCGCCCGCCAGCCGCGCGCCGGTCCCGTCGACGATCGTGTAGATCGCGATCACCGCCGCATTGGCGAGCGCAAAGCCCACAGCCTTGGCCGACGGAACATGGTCGACCGTGCGGAACGCCAGCGCGAACACGCCCGCCGAGATCAGCGCGATGCCGGCCCACGTGAACGCGCCCGGCAGCTCGGCGAGCCAGAAGATGCCAAGCACCGCGGTGATGAGCGGCGCGACCCCGCGCATCAGCGGGTAGACGAGGCTGAGGTCTCCCGTGCGGTAAGCGTTGACCATCAGGTAGTAGTACGCCAGATGGATCGCGACCGACGTGCCGATGTAGGGCCAGCTCGCCGGCGCCGGTGCCGGCACCACCAGCAAAAAAGGCAGCGCGACGATGCCCGCGCCGGCGACGATCGCGGCGGTGTTCATCAGCACGTCGGTGCTGCCTTTGATCATCGCGTTCCAGCTCGCGTGCAACAGTGCTGCGAGCAGGACGGCGAAGGAGACGGTCAGCGTCAAGTCGACGTGAAAGGCGAAGTGCTGCGGCCGGGCGCAGCCCGCTGCGCCGAGCGGTCGCCGGCGGCGGGCCCGCCGGAACCGCTTTCCTGTGCTCCGGGCAGACGAGCAGGCAAGCGCCGTCCCCGCGACCTCAGTAACCCACGCTGTAGTTGGCCACGTCCACGCGGATCACCTCGCGGCCGAGCGCGACCGCCGCGTTGCGCGCGAACTGCTCGGCCCACGGCGCGTGTTCCTTGAAGCGGCGCTCGCCGGCGTACTTGGCCACGCTCAGCACGCGGTCCGCGAGCAGCACCTTGCCGATCGGATTCGGCAGGTCGCAATCGAGCGCCTCGAACTCGCGCTCGAGCCACCTGCGCGCGTCGTCCGCCGTGATTCCGGCGACGTCCGCCGCGGTGACCTTGTATTCGTATTCCTTCTTGTCGCCGAACGACACGATTACGTGCTGCACCATGGCGCGTCCCTCGCTCCGGTCGATACCCCGACGGCTGCCAGCATAGCGCGGGCTGCATCGCAGCTCGGGTCGTTATCATCCGCGAACTGCGGTCGACGCCGAAGCCCTTCGCGACCGAAGTCCACGCCCCCCGCACTGCGAGTCACGATGCCGGCCTCTCCAGGATCTTCTGCCACCGCGGCGCGTGTCGATGTCGCCGTCGTCGGCGCGGGTGTCGCGGGCCTCGCCGCCGCGCTCGGTTGCTCGCAACAGGGGCTGAAAGTGGCGCTGATCGGACCGCCTGCGCGACGGCACGCGCCAAGCGTAGCGGCGCCGTTCGACGCGCGCATCTACGCGATCGCGCCGGGTGCGGCCGCGCTGCTCGCGCAGCTCGGCGTGTGGAACAAGGTCGACGCGGCGCGCATCTGCCGCGTCGAGCGGATGCGCGTGTTCGGCGACGCGGGCGAGGCGCTGACCTTCGACGCGTACACGGCCGCGGTCGAGCGGCTCGCGACGATCGTCGAGGAAAGCGAGCTGGTACGCGTGCTTGCCGCGGCGTGCGACTACCAGCCGGCGATCCGCCGCGAGACCGTGCCGATGTCCGCGCTGCGCGTCGACGCCGAAGCGGCGCGCGTCGATCTCGACGACGGCCGCGCGATCGAGGCGCGCGTCGCGCTCGGCGCCGACGGCGCGCACTCGGCCGTCCGCGCGGCGATCGGTGCGAACGCCGACGTCCACGACTATCGCCAGCAGGGCGTGGTCGCCAACTTCGCGTGCGAGCATCCGCACCAGGACACGGCCTTCCAGTGGTTCACCGACGAGGGCGTGTTCGCGCTGTTGCCGCTGCCGGGGCGGCACGTCTCGATGGTGTGGTCGGCACCCGATGCGCTGGCGGCGCAACTGATGCAACTTGCGCCCGACGCGCTCGCCGCGCGCGCCGCGCGGCGCGCCGGACACGCGCTCGGTGCGCTCGTGTCGATCGGCGCGGCACACGCGTTTGCGCTGCGGCGCATCCGGGTGGATCGGCTGGTCGCCCCGCGCGTCGCGCTGGTCGGCGACGCGGCGCACGTCGTGCATCCGCTCGCCGGGCAGGGATTGAACCTTGGGCTGCTCGACGTGTCCGAGTGGCTGCGCGTGCTCGCGGCGCGCGAGCCGTTCCGCGATCCAGGCGACCTGGTACTGCTGCGGCGCTACGAACGCGCACGCGCCGAACCTCTCGCGCTGATGCGATGGACGACCGACGGGCTGAGCCGGCTGTTTGCGACCGACGATCCGTGGGTGCGTCGACTGC
>JBKBSH010000357.1:0-2789 GCA_046291795.1 Burkholderiaceae bacterium
AGCGGGCGCGGCTTCAGCCGCACGGCCCACGGCAGCGCCGCGGCGGCGATACCGAGCGCGAGCGCGGCAAGGAACCCGGGTCCGATCAGTTCGCCGGCTTCGCGCGCATCGGTCGCCAGCGCGCTGCGCAGCATCGACGGATCGAGCACGACGCCGTAGCGCCGTTCGAAGTACCACGCGACGCTCGCGATCGCGATCAGCGCCGCGAGCAGCACGCGTACCGTGTGCCGGGTCGCCGCCAGACCGATCAGAAAGAAGAAGGCCGCGACCAGTGCGACGAACGTGCAGACCGCGAGCCGCCAGTCTTGCCAGTGCGCGAAGCCGCGATCCGCAAAAAGTGCCTGCCAGAAAGGGCCGTTGAAGCCGGCCACGAGCAGGGCCGCGCCGGCGAGCGCCAGCGTCTCGACCGCGACCACCGGACGGCGCGCGCGGATCATCGTGACCGCGCCTGCGCCATCACGAGCGGCGCGAAGACGAGCGCCGCCGCGAACCAGACCACGGCGGCCGACCACAGGTTGTGGCTGACGAAGTGCGCGCCCTGCACGACGCGCACCGCGCTGAAAACGAACCCGGCGGCGAGCCCGATCGCGAGCCCCGCGTGCCGAAGGCGGCGATCATTCGCTGCGTGCCCCGCGAAGTACAGCGCCAGCAGCGAGAAGCCGCCGGCCGCATGTCCGCTCGGAAAGCAGCGTCCCGCCCGCGCCGCCGACACGAACCACGCGGCTGCGTCGTCGGCGAACCCGCCGTACTGCTTCAGGTCCCACGGGCACGGATGCGCGTTGATGTTCTTCAAGCCGACGACGACGAGCGGTCCGACCGCCATCGCCAGCACCGTCGTCCACAGCACCCCGCGATACGCGGCCAGCCGCTCGACGCGCAGCGAAGCGATCGCCGCCGCGAGCAGCGTGAGCCACACCGCCCAGGCCGCCGACTTGGCGACGCGATGGCCGATCAGCTCGAGCCAAGTCCAGTCGTGCGCGGGGAAACCGCCGCGCGCCGCATCGAAGAAGAAGTCGGCGACCGCTCGATCGATCCCCGACTGCCGCGCAAACGTCGCGACGAGCGCCAGCGCGCCCGGAACGAGCAGTGCATGGATCAGCAGGAAACGGGACGCGGAGGGCTTCGGCATCGGGCGCTCGACGACGCCCGGCGAAGTTAACCGCGCAGCCGTCGAAGCCGCGTCAAACGAACGTCAAGGTTTCGTCAATTCGGGTCGAGCCTAAGGATGAAGCGCGTCCCCTGCACATGGTGCGGATCGCGCGCCGACGCCGGTTCGACCGCCAGCGCCCACCCGTTCAGATCGGCCACCTGCCGCGCGATCGCGAGCCCCAGCCCGCGTTCGCCGTCGGGTGCGGCTTCGGCGGTATCGAGCATGCGGCCGCGCCAGTAGCGGTCGAAGACGAACGGCAGGTCCTCGGGCGCGATGCCCCGGCCATCGTCGGCGACCTCGATCGCCCCGTCGCTATGGCGCACGACGCAGCGCGCCGGCGCGGCGTGTTCGACGGCGTTGCGGAACAGGTTGCGCAGGATCGTCAGCAGCGCGTGCCGGTCCGCTTCGACGAGGGTCCCGGGCGCGACCTCGTTGGCGAACTCGAGCCGCTCGGCCCCGGGCAGCGACTGCAGGCTCGCCCACGCATCGTCCACACAGCGCGCCAGGTCGACCGGCTGGGCGGTGACATGCCGTTCGCGCGACAGGCTGCGCGCGGATTCGAGCGCGCCCACGATCGCATCGACGGCCGCCAGCGCACGCTGCAGACGCGGCTTCTGGGCTGCGTCGACGGCCGGCTCGAGCAGCTCCAGGTCGGTTCGCAGCGCCGCCAGCGGCGTACGGATCTCGTGCCCGAGATTGGCGATGAACTCGCGCTCGCGCGCGATCGCCTGCTCGAAGCGGCCCTGCACCCGCGCGAACGCCCCGAGCAGGCGGCTTTCCTCGTCGCTCGCGGGCGCGACGCGGCCTTCGTCGGGTGCCCAGCTCGCGAGCCGCGCGGTCAGCCGCTCGATCGGGCCGACCGCCCAGTCGGCCACCCGCCACGAGATCGCGGCGCCGAGCGCCAGGCAGATCGCGGCGAGACCGATCAGGTAGCCGCCGAACTCTCGTACCTTGGCCTCGTTCTGCTCGGCGTCGTATTGCACGTACAGCCGTCCGCCGGCCGCAGGCAGCACGACGACGTGCAGTTCCTGGTACGGACGGCCGAGTCGATGCGGCCCGTCGGCGAGCGAGGCCAGATGTGCGGGCGGCGGCGTGGGCGCCGCCGCGCCGGTCGCGTCGACGAACCACGCCGCCAGGTTCGGCGCGGGCCGCAGCAGCGCCGCCGCGTTCGGCCCGCGCAGATCGCCGCGCTCTGCGTGCTGAGCGAGCTGCCGCGCCTGGGTGAGCACGAGCTCGTCGACGAGATCGTCCTCCTGGTCGACGAGCGACAGATACGCGAGCATGCCCTGCGCCGCGACGAACAGCGCGACGACCGCGACCAGTGCCAGCGCGACGCGGCGCTTCAGTGTCATCGCGCGGAGGGCGCTTCGGTGCGCAGCCGGTAGCCGACGCCGTGCACGGTCTCCAGGCCGTCATAGCCCGCCCGCGCGAGCGCCTGCCGCAGCAGATGGATCTGGCTGCGCAGCGCGTCGCTCGCCGGCGGATCGTGCGGCCACAGCGCGGCTTCGAGTTCGGCACGCGTGACCACGCGGCCGGGGTCCTGCAGCAGCATGTCCAGAATCTGCATGCCGCGCGGCGCGAGCTTCAGCGGCACGTCGCCGACGCGCACCTCATGCGTGCGGCGGTCCAGTGCGAGCGC
>JBKBSH010000358.1:0-2772 GCA_046291795.1 Burkholderiaceae bacterium
CAGCATGTTCATGCTGCCGATGCGCAGCATGGTGTTGTCGAAGTCGAAGCCGTGGAACATGCGGTGGTGAAAGTGCTCGTTGAGCTTCCTGTCGTGCAGCAGATTCGGGTGGCGTTCTCGCAGGTATTCGCCGGCGGCGACGAGGAAGCCCGCGGTGCCGCAGGCCGGGTCGCAGATCACGTCGAGCGGCTGCGGCGCGGTCAGCTCGACCATCAGCCGGATGATGTGGCGCGGGGTGCGGAACTGGCCATTCTGCCCGGCGGTGGCGATCTTGCCGAGCATGTACTCGTAGACGTCGCCCTTGGTGTCGCGATCCTCCATCGGCACGTGGTCGAGCATGTCCACCACCTTGGCCAGCAGCGCCGGCGTCGGGATGGTGAAGCGCGCGTCCTTCATGTGGTGCGCGTAGGTGGAATCGCCGTTGCCGAGCTGGCGCGCGAGATCGGTGCGCAGGAACGGGAACACGTGCTCGCCGACCACGGCGTACATGTCGCTCGGGGCGAAGTGCTTGAAGCGCGACCACCGGTAGTCCTCATAGGGCCGGCCCTTCGCATCCTTGCCTTGGGGAAAGATGCGCCGCTGCATGGGCTGCTTCAGCCGGTTGGCCTTGTTCTCCTCCAGCGTGTGCAGGTCGTCCAGGCGGCGGATGAAGAGCAGATAGGTGATCTGTTCGATCACCTCCAGCGGGTTCGAGATGCCGCCGGACCAGAAGGCATCCCAGATGCGGTCGATCTGGTTCTTGATGTCGCCGGTGATCATTGTTTCTTCAGGTGAGAAGGTGCCGCGGATCGGAATGTGAAGGTCGCATATGCTGCTTCAAGTGCGGGAGTGGTTCACATGCGCGGTTGTTTTTGGTGTGTATTCGGTACATCACGGCGAGCCGCGCCGGCCGCCGTCAAGTTTGCCAACATTCGGCTGTCCGTTGTCACCTTCGATCGGAGAACGCCATGCCCACCCCCGCCGCCAAGACCCTCCGCGCCGCCGTCGTGCAGGCCGGTTCGGTTCCCTTCGACACCGACGCCTGCATCGACAAGGCGATCCGCTACACCGCCGAGGCGGCTGCGGGCGGGGCGAAGCTCGTGGTGTTTCCGGAGGCGTTCGTCCCCGGGTATCCGAAGGGGCTGAACTACGGGCTGGTCGTCGGCGCGCGCGATCCGGTCGGGCGCGAGGAGTTCCGCCTGTACCTCGATGCGGCGATCGAAGTGCCGGGGCCGCACACGCAGCGGCTCGGTGAGGCGGCGGCCGCGCACCGCGTTTACCTCGTCATCGGCGTCATCGAGCGCGAGCTGGGCACCTGCTACTGCACGGTGCTGTTCTTCGGTCCCGACGGCGCGCTGCTCGGCAAGCATCGCAAGCTCATGCCCACCGCGATGGAGCGGATGATCTGGGGCTTCGGCGACGGCTCGACGCTCACCGTCGTCGACAGTCCGTACGGGCGGATCGGCTCGGTGATCTGCTGGGAAAACTACATGCCGATGCTGCGCATGGCGATGTACGCGAAGGGCGTCGCCCTGTACTGCGCGCCGACCGCGGACGACCGCGAAACCTGGCTGCCGTCGATGCGGCACGTCGCGCTCGAAGGGCGCTGCTTCGTGCTGACCGCCTGTCAGTTCCTGCGCCGGCGCGACTTTCCGGAGACGGTGCGCGTGTCGCTCGGCGATTCGCCGGACGCGGTGCTGATGCGCGGCGGCAGCGCCATCGTCAGTCCGCTGGGCCGAGTGCTCGCCGGTCCGTATTTCGAGGGCGAGACGATTCTCACCGCCGATCTGGACCTCGACGAGATCGGCCGCGGCAAGTTCGACTTCGACGCCGCCGGCCACTACAGCCGCCCCGATGTGTTCCAGCTCGTCGTCAACGAGCAGCCGATGGCGGCGGTGGTGGCGAAGGGGTAGCCGAAGTCCGGCGGCGGATCAACGCGAGTCCGCCGTCTCCTCGGCGGTTTCCTTCCACGGCTTGATCTTCGCCAGGGTCTTCGCGAGCGCTGCCTTCGCGATCTCTGTGTCGTAATCTGCCTGCAGCCGCAGCCACCAGCCGTCCGAAAGTCCGAAGAACCGGCACAGCCGCAGGTCGGTGTCCGCGGTGATCGCGCGCCGGCCGGCGATGATTTCGCCGATGCGTTGCGCCGGGACACCGATCTCCTTCGCGAGCCGATACTGGCTCATACCGAGCGGCTTCAGGAATTCCTCGGCCAGCATCTCGCCGGGCGACACGGGTTTCAGTTTCCTGCTCATGTCCGTCTCCGTCAGTGGTAGTCGACGATCTCGACGTCTTCCGCATCGGTGCCGGTCCAGCGAAAGCAGATGCGAAACTGATCGTTCACGCGGATGCTCCACTGGCCCGCGCGATCCCCCTTCAACCGCTCCAGCCGGTTCGCTGGCGGCGCGCGCAGGTCCTCGATGCGCCGCGCCAGGTCGATCTGCTTCAGTTTCCGCAGGGCGGCACGCTCGATGTTCGCGAAGCGCGCCACCCGACGCAGCCCGAACAAGGCCTCGGTGTCGCGGCACTTGAAGGTCCTGATCGCCACCCGCGTCATAGTAACGCGACGCGTGAATACCGGCAACGGAGCGGGTGCGAGCGGCCGGCAGCCTGACCGCGCGCCGTGTCCACGTCGGCGTTTCTGTTCGAGCAAGTTCGACTTCGACGCCGCCGGCCACTACAGCCGCCCCGATGTGTTCCAGCTCGTCGTCAACGAGCGGCCGATGGCGGCGGTGGTGGCGAAGGGGTAGCCGAAGTCCGGCGGCGGATCAACGCGAGTCCGCCGTCTCCTCGGCG
>JBKBSH010000359.1:0-2759 GCA_046291795.1 Burkholderiaceae bacterium
CGCGGGCTTCGCCCGCGGCTTGGGCGGTGCGGGACGACGGCCGTCGGCGAGGTGCGCGAGCGCGAGCCAGGGGTGCCGGAACGTCATTTTCGGGCCGGCGTAGCGCATCACGGCCTTCACATGCTCGCGCTCGGCCGGACCGTAGCAATGGATCCGGCAGTGGCTGCACGTCGGCTTGTCCGCGCCGTATGGGCAGCCGGCGAGCCTTCTGGTCGCGTACGTCATGAACTCCTGGCATTCGACGCACAGCGCGCCGCGCATGCCGTGATGGTCGCCGCACCAGATTTTGAGCATCGCGTGGATCGTCTTCAGCTCGCGCGCAAGCCGCGGCGTGGCGAGCCGGGCGCGCCGGCGCAGCGCGCCCGTGTCCTGCGGATCGATGTCGTAGGGGTTTGTACGTGCATCCATGCACCGCATCGTGCGCGAGACCGCGGCGCAGCGCTCTGCGCTGGGTCAAAGCCGGCCACCGCAAGGCACGCGCGCCGGCGCTGGGCTTATCCTTGCGCCGCCATCGAGGCTCGGAGGAGAAAAATGAAGCGACCCCGTTACGTTTTCGCGCTCGTCGCGGCGCTGCTCGCCGTCGGCGGTGCCGGCGCGCAGGAGCTGGTCGTCGGGCTGTCGACGCCGGTGACCGCGCTCGACCCGCACTTCCACAACCTGACGCCGAACAACAATGTCGCCGATCACGTGTTCGACAAGCTCGTTCACAAGGACGCGAAAGAGCAGTTGAAGCCCGGGCTGGCGGAGAGCTGGCGCGCGCTCGACGACACGACCTGGGAGCTGAAGCTGCGCAAGGGCGTCAAGTGGCACGACGGCACCGAGTTCACCGCCGACGACGTGATCGCGACGATCAAGCGCATCCCCAACGTTCCGAACAGCCCGGCGTCTTTCGCGACCTACACGCGGCCGATCGCCGACCTCACCGCGCCCGACAAGCTGACGCTGCGCATCAAGACCGCGCGGCCGCATCCGCTGCTGCCGAACGATCTGGTCGCGATCCGCATCGTTCCGAAGCACGTCGCGGAGACGGCCAGGACCGAGGACTTCAACTCGGGGCGCGCGATGATCGGCACCGGGCCGTACAAGTTCAAGGAATACGTCGCCGGCGACCGCGTCGTCCTCGAGCGCAACGACGGCTACTGGGGCCCGAAGCCGCACTGGAAGACCGTTCGGCTGAGGATGATCAGCAATGCGCCGGCGCGCGTTGCCGCGCTGCTGGCGGGCGACGTTCAGATGATCGAGGCGGTTCCGACCGCGGACATCGCGCGCCTGCAGAAGGAGCAGCGCGTGACGGTGTCGTCGGCGGTGTCGAACCGGCTGATCTACCTGCACATGGACAGCAACCGCGACAAGTCGCCTTACGTGTTCGACAAATCGGGCAAGCCGCTGGAGAAGAATCCGCTGAAGGACGTTCGCGTGCGCAAGGCGATCTCGCTCGCGATCGACCGCGACGCGATCGTCTCGCGGATCATGGAAGGGCAGGCGCAGCCGGCCGGCCAGCTCCTGCCCGACTTCTTCCCCGGAACGAGCAGGAAGCTCGTCGCGCCGAAAGTGAATCAGGAAGCGGCGAGGAAGCTGCTCGCCGAAGCGGGCTACCCGAACGGCTTTTCGATCACGCTGCATTCGCCGAACAACCGCTACATCAACGACGAGAAGGTCGCGCAGGCGATCGCGCAGTTCCTGACCCGTGCCGGGATCGACACCAGGCTCGAAGCGATGCCGAGCAACGTGTTCTTCTCGCGCGCGGGCAAGCTCGAGTTCAGCTTCTTCCTCGCCGGCTGGGGCGCCGAAACGGGCGAGACCTCGTCGCCGCTGCGCGCGCTGATCGGCACGTTCAGCCCGGCCACCGGCATGGGGCAGGCCAACCGCGGGCGCTTCTCGGACGACGGCGTCGACGCGCTGATCCTGACCGCGATGACCAACATCGACGACACCAAGCGCAACCTGATGCTCGCCGCCGCGAGCGACAAGGCGATCGGCGAACTGCAGGCGATCGTCCCGGTGCACTACGAGGTGTCGACCTGGGCGCTGCGCAAGGGGCTCGCGTACACCGGTCGCGCCGACCAGTACACGTACGCGTTCGAGGTCAGGCCGGCCAAGTGAGCGCGATCGCCCGCTGATCCGACGCCGGCACTGCGCGGGGTCTCGGGAGCGCGGGGAGTCCCGCACTTTCCGAAAGGCCCGCGCTCCCGATCCCGATGACCGTCTACGTCCTTCGCCGCCTCGCGCAGACGCTGCTCGTGCTGGCGATCACTTCGCTGCTCGTGTTCTTCGGGCTGTACGTCGTCGGCAATCCGGTCGAGATCCTCGTCAATCCGGTCGCCGACGAGGCCGAGCGCGCGCGCGCCGCCGCCGCGCTCGGCCTCGACAAGCCGATCGTCGAGCAGTACTGGGTGTTCCTGGAGGGCGCGTTCACCGGCGAACTGGGGACGAGCTTCGTGTTCGGCCGCTCGGCGATCGAGGTGATCGTCGAGCGGATGCCGGCGACGCTCGAGCTGGCTTTCCTCGCGATGCTGATTTCGGTCGCGCTCGGCGTGCCGCTCGGGCTGTACGCGGGGCTGAAGCCGCAAAGCTGGGTCAGCAAGACGATCATGGCCGGGTCGATCCTCGGCTTTTCTCTGCCGACGTTCTGGGTCGGGCTGGTCCTGATCCTCGTCTTCGCGGTGCAGCTCGGCTGGCTGCCTTCGACGGGTCGCGGGCCGACGGTCGACGTGCTCGGGTTGCAGCTTTCGATCGTGCACTGGGACGGGCTGAAGTAC
>JBKBSH010000360.1:0-2753 GCA_046291795.1 Burkholderiaceae bacterium
AGGCCGGCGCGATCGGCGCAACGCGCCGCAAGGTGTGGACGCCGCCAGCGGCGTGGCGCCGGCGGTGGCCAATGCATGACGCCAGCTCGCGGGCAAGCCGCTGCGCACGTTGCCGTTTGCCCTCGCAGCCGCGTGATCCCGCGAACCCGGTTCGCGTCGCGCCGACCCCGGTCGGGACGACTTGCGGCAGAATCGCCGCGCACCGCCCCTCGCCGCGCCCCACCGCGCTTTCGAACCAGAAACGAAACGGAGTCGAAAGAATGAGACCACGCCTGCTGCTACGCGCCACCACCTTTGCCGTCGCCGGCCTGCTCGTCGCGGCCGGGTCGGCCTTCGCCAAGGGTCGCAGCGAGTGCGATCGCATCTACAAGCCGTCGGTCGGCCAGCCCGGCAAGGACGTGGTCTGGGTGCCCACGCCCGACGAGCTGGTGCAGCGCATGCTCGCGATGGCCAAGGTCACGCCGAAGGACATCGTCTACGACCTCGGCGCGGGCGACGGCAAGATCGCGATCGCCGCGGGCAAGCTCGGCGCGACCGCGGTCGGCATCGAATACAACCCGGACATGGTCAAGCTCGCGCAGTGCTACGTCGAGGCCGAAGGCGTCGCCGGCAAGGTCAAGATCGTCCATGGCGACATCTTCAAGGAGGATTTCAGCCGGGCCACGGTCGTCACGATGTATCTGCTGCCCGAGCTGAACCTTAAGCTTCGGCCGACGATCCTCGCCATGCGGCCCGGCACGCGCGTCACGTCGCACCAGTTCACGATGGGCGACTGGGAAGCCGACGAAACCGCCGAGATCGACTACCGCACCGCGTACCTGTGGATCGTCCCGGCGAAGGTCGAGGGCCAGTGGAACTTCCGCGACGCGAGCGGCCAGCAGTTCGCGGTCGCTTTGACCCAGAAGTACCAGAAGGTGAGCGGCGACGTCACCGTCGGCGGCCGGAAGCAGCCGCTCGTCGGCGCCACGCTGCGCGGCGACGAGATCCGCTTCGCGTTCAACGACGACAAGGGCGTCACGCGCACGTTGACGGGTACGGTCCGCGGCAACGAGATCAACGGCACGCTGCGCGCCGCCGGCGGCGGCGAAGTCAAGGTCAGCGGCACGCGGCGTTGAGTGCGCGGCCCGTCGAACGCCAACGACGAGCCCCGCGATCGCGGGGCTTTTCGCATCGGAGCCCACCCATGAGCGCCACTACCGGTTCCGCCGTGCCCGACGCCGCAGCGACCCCCGTCGCCGCGCCGCGCCCCGCGCTGTCCGTGTTCGACGCCGTGATGATCATCACCGGCATCATCATCGGCGGCGGCATCTTCTCGTTTCCGCCGCTCGTGGCCGGCATGACCGGCTCGGTCGAGTGGATGTTCGGCGCCTGGCTCGCCGGCGCCGCGCTCGCGTTGATCGGCGCGCTGTGCTATGCGGAACTGGCGACCGCCTTCCCGAACGCCGGCGGCGACTACCACTTTCTCACGCGTGCGTACGGCAAGGACTTGTCGTTCTTCTTCGCATGGGCGCGCGTGACGGTGATCACCAGCGGGTCGATCGCGCTGCTGGCGTTCGTGTTCGGCGACTACGCCTCGCGGGTGGTTTCGCTCGGCGCGCATTCGTCGGCGATCTACGCGGCGCTGGTCGTCGTCGTGCTGACCGCCGTCAACGTCGCCGGGCTGCGCGAGTCGGCGCGCACGCAGAACGCGATGTCGGTGCTGCTCGTGGCCGGCATCCTGCTCGTGGTCGTCTCGGGTTTCGCGAGCCCCGCGCCCGTGGCGGCGGCGCCGGCGGCGGCGTCGAGCGGGATGCCGGCGTTGTTCGGCACCGCGCTGCTGTTCGTGCTGTTCACCTTCGGCGGCTGGAACGAGGCCGCCTACATCTCGGCCGAGGTGCGCGGCGGAAACCGCGCGATCGTCAAGGCGTTGGTGCTGGCGCTCGGGCTCGTGACGGTGGTCTACGTGCTGTTCGTCGCCGCGCTGCTGGTCGGTCTCGGCTTCGAAGGTCTGAAAGCCAGCAAGCAGGTCGCCGCCGACGTCGCGCAGAAGTCGATGGGCACCTTCGGCGAAAAGCTGATCGGCGCGCTGGTCGCGCTCGCCGCGCTGACATCGATCAACGCGACGATGCTGGTCGCCGCACGCACCAACTACTCGGTCGGCCGCGACTGGCCGCTGTTCGGTTTCATGGGGCGCTGGCATGGCGGGCGCAACGCGCCGGTCGTCGCGTTCGTCGTCACCGGCGCGCTTTCGCTCGCGCTGGTTGCGTTCGCCGCGGTCAACCAGAGCGGCGTCAAGTTCATGGTCGACTTCACCGCGCCGGTGTTCTGGTTCTTTTTCCTGCTGACCGGCATCGCGCTGTTCGTGCTTCGCTTCCGCGATGCGAACGTCGCGCGGCCGTTCCGCGTGCCGATGTACCCGGTGCTGCCGATGGTGTTCGTCGCGACCTGCGCGTTCCTGCTTTACAAGAGCCTGGAGTTCACGCTGCAGAACCGGGCGATCCAGATCGCGATCTACGTGATGCTCGCCGGTGTGGTCGTCTGGGCGGTCGCACGGCTCAGGCGTGCGGCGTGACGCGATGAACACGGCACCGCGCGGCGCGCGGCGACGGCCCGGCGCACCGTGAAGACCGTCGTCGGCGTCCTTCTCGCGGCGGGTGCCGGAACGCGCTTCGACCCCACCGGCACACGGCTCAAGCTGCTCGAGCCCGCGCCGGCCGGCGCGCACGCGGGGCGGCCGCTCGCGGTCGCGTCGGCCCTGAATCTGAAGGCGGCGG
>JBKBSH010000361.1:0-2751 GCA_046291795.1 Burkholderiaceae bacterium
GCGATCGTGCGGCGGCGCATGCCCGCGCGCGGCGCGGCAGCGGCAGGGACCGCGCCAGGCGAAACGATGCCTCCCGGGAATGCGTGACGCGGCGACGATTTCGCCGCGTTGACCTTGGCCGTCGCCTGCGGTCAGCATCGCGGCTGCACGTTCCGCCCGCTCGACTTTCGTGACGCCATGAAAGCCCTGCTCGCCCGACGTCTGCGCGCCATCGGTGAACGCTCGGCGGTCGCCTTTCGGGTCGTCTTCGCCGACGGCACCGACTACCGCAACCGCCCGCCCGACGCCGAGCCCGCGTTCACGCTGCGCTTCAAATCGGCCGCGGCGCAGCGGCGCGTGATCTACTTCGGCCACATCGGACTGCTCGACGCGTACTTCGACGGCGACGTCGACATCGACGGCGACATCGCGCGCATGTTCGCGCTCGGACTCGAAAGCGGTTTTTCCGAACCGCATCCGCTCGTGCGTGTCCGCAACCGCTGGCACGAGTTCACGAAGAACAACGCGACGATCTCACGCGCCAAGGAAAATGCGCGCTTCCACTACGGCCTCGGCACGGACTTCTACAAGCTGTGGCTCGACCGCGAACTGATGATGTACACGTGCGCGTACTGGAAAGAGGGCACGCGTACGATCGAGCAGGCGCAGGTCAACAAGGTCGACCACGTGTGCCGCAAGATCCTGCTTGCGCCCGGCGAGACGGTCGTCGACATCGGTTGCGGCTTCGGCGGCTTCATGTTCCACGCCGCCGGCAAGTACGGCGTGCGCGCGACCGGCGTCAACACGACGACCGAACAGGTCGACTGGGTGCGCGAGGAGATCGCCCGTCGCGGCATGGGCGACGCGCTCGCGGTGCGCGAAGCGGACTTCCGCGAAGTCGACCGCCAGTATGACAAGGTCGTGTCGATCGGCGTGCTCGAGCACGCGGGGCGCGACCAGATCATGGAAGTGGTCAAGGCGCACGCCGATTTCCTGAAACCCGGCGGACTCGGCATGCTGCACTTCATCGGCCACGTCGGACGGTACGAGACCGAGTTCTTCATCCGCCAGCACGTGTTTCCCGGCGGCTGGATCCCGAGCCTCGCCGAAACGCTCGACGCGATGGACGCCTGCGGGCTGGAGATCCTCGACATCGAAAACCTGCGCCGCCACTACGTGCTGACGCTCGAAGCGTGGGCCGAACGCTTCGACGCGCACTGGAGCCGCATCCATGCGATCGACCCGAAGCGCTTCGACGAGCGCTTCCGCCGCATCTGGCGCACGTACCTCGTCGGCTGCGCAGAGATGTTCCGCGCGTCCAACGGCATCACGGGGCTGTATCAGATCACGTTCGGCAAGGGCCGCCGCACGCCGCAGACCTATCCGATGAGCCGGGCGTTCCTGTACGAGAAAGCGGCGGCGCCGGCGCGGGCGCGGCTTAGCGGGCGGGCTGCCGCTACGCGGCGCCGCGTGCCGCCCGCGGGAAGCCGCGCGGCGCCTCACTTCCACAGATCGACGCGTTCGCCGCGCTCGCGCATCTTCTCCGCGCGCGCCTGGATGAAGCGCTGGAAACTCGGCTGCTCGCGGTACGCGCCGCTCGCCACGTAATCGAGCGCGGAGGCGAGGTGAAACGGCCGCAGGTACGCCTCCACACGGAAGACCTCCGCCCCCTTGGCGTCGAAAAAGACGAGCGCCGGCACGTACGGCAGAGCGAGCGCGCGCGCCCAGGTGCGCGCATCGGTGGCGCGGCCGTCGGGTGTCGTGACCGCAGTGAACGCCGCCGCATCGAGCCGCGCCACCGTGAACCGGCGCAGCAACTGCTCGACCTCGGGACGGCGCAGACCGTCGCGGTGCAGTTCGTCGCAACTGGCGCAGCGCGTGCGCTCGAAGATCACCAGCAGCGGTTTGCCGCCGCGCCGCGCGGCCGCCGCCAGGTCGTACGGCGGCTTGATGAACAGCGGATGCTCGGCGAGCGTGGCCGCCGCCTCGTCCTTGACCGCGTTCTGAAGGTAATCGGCGAACGACTGCTTCGACTCCATTTTCTGCGCGACGAAGTCCAGTGCGGCCTCGAGCCGGTTGGCGGGAAAGTAGCCGTTTAAGCGCGCGACGACGGCGCCTTTTTCGTCGAACAGCAGCAGCGTCGGCGTGTACTGCACCTTCAGCGCCTGGCCGAGCTGCTTCTCGCTCATCTTGCGGCCGTCGACCCACGTGACTTCGCGGTCGCCCCAGAGGTTCAACTCGACGGCCACGAAATGCCGCTTCGCCTTGTCGGCCACCCGCGTCTCGGCGAACGTGGTCTCCATCAGCAGCTTGCAGTAGGGGCAGCCGTCCTGGCCGAAATACACGAGCAGCCGCTTGCCCTGCCTGGCGGCCTCGGCGACGTCTTCGCGAAAATCGAGAAACGTCTGGGCGAACCACGGCGGAACCTTGATCGCATGCGGCGACGCCTGCTGCGCGCGCGCCGAGCCGACGGTCAGCGCCCCCAGCGCAAGGCAGCCGACGAACGCCAACAGGCGGACGATTCGCGATCCGGTCATTGCAAACCTCCATGCTCGATCCGCGGCGATGCGGATATAGGCTACCGTCGGCGGAAGCCCGCAACAACTAGCCCGGACATTTCACGAGGTCGCCCCCGTATGCGTGCGTTGCGTCTCCGTGAACCGGCGCTTTCGGCACGCGGGCGGTCGATCCGTTTTGTACCGCCGGGGCTACGCGGGTTTGCGCGGCGCGCAGCCGGCCATCTTGCGCTCCTTTCCACGGCGCGGCTTGCAA
>JBKBSH010000362.1:0-2746 GCA_046291795.1 Burkholderiaceae bacterium
CGCACCGCCGCCACCGGATCGCTGGTTCGAACTCGCCCGGTCCGATGAAGGCCAGGTGCTGTCGCTGTACGGCGACTGGCGCCTGCGCAACGCCGAGCCGATCTGGCGAGCGCTGTCGGCCATCGCTCCCACGGCGCCGCTGGCGATTCGCGCGGGCGGATTGACCGGGCTCGATTCCGCCGGTGCGTTGCTGCTGCTGCGCGCACTGCAGCGCGCAGGCGTGTCCGCATCCGAGCTTCGTTGGATCGACTTCGGCCCCGAGCATGCGCGCATCCTCGACGGCGTGCGCAGGCGCCATGCCGAAATCGCCGCCGTATCCGCCGATCTCGGCGCGGCGCGCGCGGGCGCTTCCCCGCTCGCCGCGCTGGGCCGCCATACGGTCGAAGTCGGCGCATTGCTGCACGGCCATCTCGGCTTCTTCGGCGCCGCCCTCGCTGCGCTGGCCGAAGCTTTGGCCCGCCCGCGCAGGCTGCGCGTCAAGGAACTCGCCTCGCAGTTCGAGCAGGTCTGCCTGAACGCGATCCCGGTCGTCGCGCTGGTCACGCTGCTGATCGGCGTCACGATCGCGTACCTGCTCGGACTCCAGGCCGAAAAGTACGGCGCCAACATCTTCGTCGTCGACGGCGTGGCGATCGGGATGACGCGCGAGTTCGCGCCGATCATCGTCGCCACGATCGTCGCCGGCCGATCGGGCGCGGCGTTCACCGCGCAGCTCGGCGCGATGCGGCTTGCCGAGGAGATCGACGCGATCCGCACGCTCGGGCTGGCGCCGATGCAGGTGCTCGTCGTGCCGCGCGTGCTCGCGCTCATGGTCGCGCTGCCGCTGCTCGTGTTCGTCGGTGACGCGCTGGGCATCGCCGGCGCCATGCTGGTGGCCGATCCGTTGCTGGGGCTGACCCCGGCGACCTTTCTCGAGCGGCTGCGCGACGCGCTCGATCTGAAGCATTTCTGGATCGGGCTCGCCAAGGCGCCGGTGTTCGCGCTGTTCATCGCGGTGATCGGCTGTCGCATGGGGATGACCGTCGGCCGCGACACGCGCGCCGTGGGACTTGCGACGACCTCGACCGTCGTGCAGAGCATCGTGTCGGTGATCCTGCTCGACGCCGCATTCGCCGTGCTGTTCCAGGAACTGGGGCTCTGAGTCGCCATGCACACGCGCGGCAGTCGCAGCCCGGACTCCGGCGTTCCCGTCGTCGAGGTCGATCGCGTGGTCACGCGTTTCGGCGCGCAGACCGTGCACGACGGGGTCAGCTTCGCGCTCGCCCGCGGCACGCTGACCGCACTGATCGGCGCGTCGGGCACCGGCAAGAGCGTGCTGTTGCGCGAGATCATCGGGCTCGTTCGTCCCGACGGCGGCCGCGTCCGCGTGCTCGGCACCGACCTGTGGTCGGCGCCCGCGGACGAGGTGGCGGCGGTGCGTCGGCGCTTCGGCATGATGTTCCAGGACGGCGCGCTGTTTTCATCGCTGACGGTCGCCCAGAACGTCGCGGTGCCGCTGGTCGAACACACGCGAACGCCCGCCGAGCTGATGCCGTCGCTGGTCGCGCTGCGGCTCGCGCAGGCGGGCCTTGCCCCCGAAGTCGGCGCCAAGATGCCGAGCGAGCTGTCCGGCGGAATGCGCAAACGCGCGGCGATCGCCCGCGCGCTCGCGCTCGAGCCCGAGGTGCTGTTCCTCGACGAGCCGACGTCGGGACTCGACCCCGCGACCGCGCGCGGGTTCGATTCGCTGCTGCGCTCGCTCGTCGACGATCTGGGCATCACCGTGCTGCTGGTCACGCACGACCTCGACACGCTGCTCACGATCGTCGACCGGCTGATCGTGCTGGCCGACGGCGGCGTGCGCGCCGACGGCAGCGTCGCCGATGTGATGCGGACCGACGACGCGTGGATCCGCGCCTACTTCGCGGTCCGTACAATGGTCGCCGACGTTCCACGCGCTCGCTGATGGAAGCAGAAGCCAGGTACACGTATGTCGGCGCCGGCGTGATCGTGCTGATCGCCGCGCTGGTCGGCACAGTCGTCTGGCTCAAACGCGTCGGTTCCGAGCAGGACCTGCAGCGGTACACGATCTACTTCGAGCGGCAACGGCTCGACGGGTTGCAGGTCGGCGGCGACGTCAACATGCGCGGCATCAAGGTGGGCCGAGTCGACCGCTACGCGCTCGCCGGTGATCGCGACGCGGGCGATCAGGTCAACCGCGTGCGCGTGACGATCCGCGTCGACCGCGACGCGCCGGTGCGGACCAACACGGTCGCGGTCGTCACGCGCAACTTCGTCACCGGCATTGCGCAGATCACGCTCGTGACCCCGGAGCCGCCCGGTCCGCCGCTGGCGTCCGCGCCGCCCGATGAGCCTTACCCGGTGATTGCCGAAGGGCGGTCGGACCTCGACGAGATCGCGGGCCGCGTCGGCCAGCTCGGCGACATGGCCGCCGAGGTGATGGTCAACCTGAATCGCGTGATGGCGCCCGAAAACCGCGAGGCGCTCGCGCAGACGCTGAAGAGCCTGCGCGACCTGACCGCGGGCCTGAACCGCCGGCTCGACGCCGTCGACCGTACGCTCGACGGCGTCGCTCGCGCCGCGATCGAAGTGGGCCGCAGCGGCGATCGAATCGCCGACGCCGCCGAGAACGCTGGCCGGCGCGTCGACGCCCTGATCGCCGACGCGCAACGCAGCCTCGCGCGGATCGACGCCGCCGCCGCCGCGATCGGCGCTGCCGCCGAGTCGCTGCAGGTGCAGTCGCAGG
>JBKBSH010000363.1:0-2746 GCA_046291795.1 Burkholderiaceae bacterium
GCAGCGCGACGTGGCGAAGCCCTATCCGCCGAAAGGTGCGGCATGAGCCTCATCGAAACGCTGCTCGCCGATCTCGACACGCTGCTGCTGTACGTGTTCGCGTTGGGCGCGTTCGTCGGCGCGGCGCTGATGATCGTGCTGCGGCAGCCGATGCGCGTTGCGCTCGCGCTGATCTCGACGATGATCTTTCTCGGCGGCATCTACGGTCTGCTCGGCGTGCACTTCATCGCCGCGTTCCAGGTGCTGATCTATGTCGGCGCGGTGATGGTCTTCATGGTGTACGTGATCATGCTGCTCGACGTGCGCGACCCCGCGGTACGGCGCCGCTACTCGAAGTTTCTGCTGCCGGGACTGGCGGCTTTCGTACTGCTCGCAGGTGCGCTGATCTACGCGGCGTGGAACGCGCTGCCGGCGGCTTCGCGAACGGCGGGCAGCGAAGGCTTCGGACTGCAGCTCTTCGCGACGACGTTCCTCAGCACGTACTGGCTGCACTTCGAGCTGACTTCGGTGCTGCTGCTGGCGGCGGTCGTTGCCGCGATCGCGGTGATCCGCGCGGGCGCAAGGCGCGATGGATAAGGTCCAGATGCTGCTCGCGCTCGCGCTGGCGCTGTTCGCGATCGGACTGCTCGGCGTGACCGTCCGCCGCAATCTGCTCGTGATGCTGATGTGCATGGAGCTCGCGCTCAACGGCGCCAACCTCGCGCTGGTCACCTTCGCGCACCAGATGGGCGAGGCGGTCGGCGCGGTGCTCGTGTTCCTGATCTTCGTCGTCGCCGCGGCCGAGATCGCGATCGCGATCCCGATCGTGCTGCTGCTGGTGCGCCGCAAGCACACGCTCGACCCGGGCGCGTATTCGGATCTCCGGGGCTAGGCCATGGGCACGCTGACCCTGATCGTCCTGCTGCCGCTCGCCGGGTTCCTGGTCAACGGCGTGCTCGGCAACGCGCTCGGAAAGCGCTTCGTCGGCGCGGTCGGCTGCGGGCTGCCGATCGCTTCGTTCGCGCTCGCGGTCGCCGCGTTCCGCGCGCTCGAAGCCGGCGGCGCGCCGGTCGTCGAGACCGTCTACACGTGGGCGGTGGTCGGCGACACCGCGTTCGACATCGCCTTTTACTTCGACCGGCTGGCGGCGGTGATGACGCTGATCGTGACCGGGGTCGGATCGGTCATCCACGTCTACTCGACCGGCTACATGCACGAGGACCGCAGCTACGCGCGCTTCTTCGCGTACCTGAACCTGTTCCTGTTCTTCATGCTGCTGCTGGTGCTCGGACGCTCGATGCTGGTGCTGTTCGTCGGCTGGGAGGGCGTCGGACTGGCGTCGTACCTGCTGATCGGCTTCTGGTTCGAGGACCCGGCCAATGCGGCCGCCGGCAAGAAGGCGTTCATCACCAACCGCGTTGGCGACGCCGGCTTCCTGCTCGGCATGTTCCTGCTGTACTTCGCTTTCGGAACGCTCGACATGGACCACATCAACGCCGCGTTCATGTCCGGCCCGGTCGCGGTGTCGGCGAGCCTCGTCGGCGTGCTGCTGTTCATCGGCGCCTCCGGCAAGTCGGCGCAGATCCCGTTGCACGTGTGGCTGCCCGACGCGATGGCGGGCCCGACGCCCGTGTCCGCGTTGATCCACGCGGCGACGATGGTGACCGCGGGCGTGTACCTGGTCGCGCGGATGGCGGGGCTGTATCTGCATGCGCCCGAGGCTTCGGCGCTGGTCGCCGCGGTCGGCGCCGCGACCGCGTTGTTCGCCGCGACGATCGCGATCGCGCAGAACGACATCAAGAAGGTGCTCGCGTACTCGACCGTGTCGCAACTGGGCTTCATGTTCGCCGCGCTCGGCGTCGGCGCGTACGGTGTCGCGATCTTCCACGTATTCACGCACGCGTTCTTCAAGGCGTGCCTGTTCCTCGGCGCGGGCAGCGTGATCCACGCGCTGGGCGGAGAGCAGGACATCCGCAAGATGGGCGGGCTGGCCCGGAAGATCCCGCTGACCTTCGCGACGTTCCTGGTCGCGACCGCGGCGATCGCCGGCATCCCGCCGCTCGCGGGGTTCTTCTCGAAGGACGAGATCCTGTGGTTCGCGTTCGCGTCGGCACGCGGCGGATCGCCGCTGCTGTGGGCGGTGCTCGCGACGACCGCGCTGCTGACCGCGTTGTACATGTTCCGGCTGCTGTGGCTCGTTTTCCTCGGCCGCTCGCGGGTTGCGCCCGAAGTCGCGCATCACGTGCACGAGTCGCCGTGGTCGATGACCGGCGTGCTGGTCGTGCTGGCCGTCCTGTCGGCGGTGGGCGGCTTCATCGCCGTGCCGCACTTCCTCGAGCCGCTGCTGCCGCTGCCGGCGATCGCCGAGTCGCTGCATCGCTTCGAGACGCCGCTGCTCGTGCTGTCGGTCGGCATCGCCGCCGCCGGCATCGCAGCCGCTGCGCTGTTCTTCGGCGCGGACGCGAAGCGGGCGGCCGCGATCGGCGAACGCTTCGCCGGCGTTCGCCGCGTGCTGGCGAACAAGTACTACGTCGACGAACTGTACGAAGCGGCGATCGGCCGGCCGCTGCACTGGATCTCCGAGTACGTGTTCCTGCGGCTGTCGGACCGCGCGCTGATCGACGGCACGCTGCACGCGCTGGCGGCGGCCGCGCGCGGCGGCGCCGCGCTGTTGGCGCGCGTGCAGACCGGCAGCCTGCAGCTGTACCTGTTCCTCGTGCTCGCCGGGGCGTTGGCGAGCCTGCTGTGGATCTGGCGCCATGTCTGA
>JBKBSH010000364.1:0-2728 GCA_046291795.1 Burkholderiaceae bacterium
TGGGGGCGGTGGCCAAGCGGATGAGCGATGCCGATATCCGCGCCGTTGCGACCTACGTCAGCACGATGAATAAGGATTGACCCTGGTTATTGTGGCGCTGGCCAGGGACGAGTGTCCGGCACCCGGCTGGCGCCGCGGGCTGGCGATGCGCCGGTTTTCGGCGTCCACGATCCGCTTTTGTACCAGCGGGTCCGCGGAAGAAACGGTCACGCGCGAAGCCGGCCCGGTCAAGGGCGGCTCGACCGTGATCGCCTTCGTGCAGGACCCCGACGGCTACAAGATCGAGCTGATCGAAAAGCCCAGCTGAGCGCGGCTCGCACAGGCGTGCCGCACGGGCCCGGCTGCGGTCAGTCGGCGGCGAGCTGCGCGGCCAGGCGGACGAATGACTCGACGCCGAGCGTCTGCGCCCGCGCCGAGGCGTCCACGCCGGCGGCACGGATCGCCCCCTCGGGCAGCAGGTCCGCGAGCGCGTTGCGCAGCGTCTTGCGGCGCCGGCCGAACGCCGCGGCGACGACCCGGGCGAAAGACCCGGCGTCGACGGGCGGCAGCTCGCCGAGCGCGATCGGCAGCATCCGCACGATCGCCGAATGCACCTTGGGCGGCGGCGAAAAAGCGCCCGGCGGGACGACGAACAACCGCGCGACCCGGTAGCGGAATTGCAGCATCACCGACAGGCGGCCGTAGTCCTTGCCGCCCGGCGCGGCGACGATCCGATCGACCACCTCCTTCTGCAGCATGAAGTGCTGTGCGGCCACATGCTCGGCGATGGGCGCGAGCGCGAACAGCAGCGGTGTGGAGATGTGGTACGGCAGATTGCCGACGACCTTCACGGGGCGCGGGTCGGCGCGGACCAGCGCGCGCCAGTCGAGTTCGAGCGCGTCGGCCTCGATCACGGTGAGTCGTGCGGGCGCAAAGCGCGCGCGCAGTCTGGCCGCAAGATCGCGGTCGATCTCCACGCAGGTGACGTGCCCCGCGCGTTCGACGAGCGGCGCGGTCAGGGCGCCCAACCCCGGACCGATCTCGACGATGCGGTCGCCCGGCGCGGGCGCGATCGCCTCGACGATGCGCGCAATGTAATGGGCGTCGTGCAGGAAGTTCTGGCTGAACCGCTTGCGCGCGCGATGGCCTTGCATCGGTGCGACGCTAGCGAACGGTGCCGCGCGAGCGCCGCGACAGGTCGACCGCGAGCTCGAGCGCGGCGCGCAGGCTGCCGGCGTCGGCGCGGCCTCTGCCCGCCAGGTCGAGCGCGGTTCCGTGATCGACCGACGTGCGAACGAAAGGCAGCCCGAGCGTGACGTTGACGCCGCGGCCGAAGCTCGCGTACTTCAGCGGAGCGAGCCCCTGGTCGTGGTACATCGCGAGGATCGCGTCGTAGCGGCGCGCGTTCGCTGGAACGAAGACCGTGTCGGCGGGCAGCGGGCCGTCGAGCGCAAAACCGCGCGCGCGCAGCCGCTCGAGCGCGGGCGCGATGACCTCGATCTCCTCGCGGCCGAGGTGGCCGCCTTCGCCCGCGTGCGGATTCAGTCCGCACACGCCGATGCGCGGCGCCGCGATGCCGAACTTCGCGACCAGATCCGCGTGCAGCACCTCGATCGTCGCGGCGAGTCCTTCGGTCGTGATCGCGCGCGGCACGTCCGCCAGCGGCAGATGCGTGGTCGCCAGCGCCACGCGCAGCGGATGCGCGGTGTGGCCGCCGACCAGCATCATCACGACCCGCGGCGCGCCTGACTTCTGCGCCAGATACTCGGTGTGTCCGGTGAAGCGGAAGCCGGCGTCGTTGATGACGCTTTTCTGCACGGGCGCGGTGACGATCGCGTCGAACGCTGCCGCGAGCGCGCCCTCGATCGCGCGGTCGAGCATGGCGAGCACGTAGCGCGCGTTGCGCACGTCGAGCCGGCCGGGCGCGACCGGCGCGCCGAGCGCGACGTGCTCGATCGACGCGCCCGCCGGCAGCCGCGCACCCGCAAACAGCGAGCGATCGCCGATCAGCACGCAGTCGACGCCGGCGGGCAGCGCATCGAGCGCCGCGACCGCGATCTCCGGTCCGATTCCCGCCGGCTCGCCGGTGGTCAGCGCAATCCGCAATCCTACGAGTCCTCCAGCCGGTACTCGACATAGGTGCGGTCGCGAAGCTGGCGCAGCCACTCCTGGTAGGCCTCGTCGGCCTTGCGATCGCGCAGCGCCTGGCGCGCGGCGAGCCGGTTGCGCTCGATCGGCGATTCCTCGGTGCGTCGCGCGAGCACCTGGATCAGGTGCCAGCCGAACGGGCTCTGCACCGGCTCGCTGACTTCGCCGGGTTTGAGCTGATTCATCGCGCGTTCGAACTCGGGCACCGTGTCGCCCGGATACAGCCAGCCGAGGTCGCCGCCGCGCGTGGCGCTCGGGTCGACCGAGTGCAGCCGCGCCAGTTGCCCGAAGTCCTGCCCGCCGCGCACCACGCGATCGCGCAGATCCTGCAGACGGCGCCGCACTTCCGGCTCGGGCGTCAGATCGGACACGCGCAACAGGATGTGCCGCACGCGCGTCTGCTGCACCGGTCCGGTCGCGAGCCGCCCCTCGACGGCGTTGCGCTTGCCGACGAGCTTGAGCACGTGAAATCCGCCCGGACTACGGACGATCGGTGCCAGCTCGCCGGGTTTCAGATCCTTGACCGCGTCGAGGAACAGCGTCGGCAGCCGCTCGGCCGTGCGCCAGCCGAGCTCGCCGCCGGACAGCGCTTCCGGTCCCG
>JBKBSH010000365.1:0-2725 GCA_046291795.1 Burkholderiaceae bacterium
GACTCCGGGCCGGTCGAGCAAATGGCGAACGCGATGCGCGGGCGCGTGCTCGGTGTGGACTTCCTCGGCACCTACTGCCTGGCGGCGATGGACGTCGAGGGCTTCGAAGGCCAGAGGCTGCTCGTCTACTTTTCGCTGAACCAGGCGCTCGAAATGGGCGTGCGTGAGGGCGCGACGATACCGTTCGCGCTGCGCGGCGAGCGCGTGCGCGTGTTCGCCGCCGCATGACCGCGGTCGCCCGCCCGGACTTCACGCCGCGGCCGGCGCGGCTGGCGAGCGACACGCTCGTCGCGCACGGGGGCCTGTATCTCGTCGCCGCCGCGCTCGTCGTCTTCCTGACGCTGCCGCTGGCGAGCCTGCTCGTGCGCGCGGTGCACGGCGGCGGCGAGTTCGTCGGATTGGCCAACTTCGCCGAGTACTTCGCGGCGCCGGCGTTCGCGCGCTCGGCGCAAAACACGCTCGTGTTCGCGGGGCTGACCACCGCGATCACGGTGCCGCTCGCGTTCGTCTTCGCCTACGCGATCCAGCGCAGCTGCATCCCTTTCAAGAACGTCTGGCGCAGCATCGCGATGATCCCGATCCTGGCGCCGTCGATGCTCGCCGCGCTGTCGTTCATCTACCTGTTCGGCAACCAGGGCTGGCTCAAGTTCGTCCTCGGCTGGTTCGGGCTGCAGAGCATCTACGGACTGCCGGGCATGGTGCTGGCGATGGTGTTCTCGTCGTTTCCGCACGCGGTGATGATCCTGCTGGCGGCACTGGCGCTGTCGGATGCGCGGTTGTACGAGGCGGCCGACTCGATGGCCACGCCCGGCTGGCGCAAGTTCCTGACGATCACGCTGCCGGGAGCGCGCTACGGCCTCGTCTCGGCGGCGATGGTCGTGTTCACGATGGCCGTGTCCGAGTTCGGTGTCCCGAAGGTGATCGGCGGCAACACCAGCGTGCTCGCGATCGATGTCTACAAGCAGGTGATCGGCCAGCAGAACTTCTCGATGGGCGCGGTCGTCGGCCTGATCCTGCTGGCGCCGGTGGCGGTCGCGTTCGTCATCGACTACGCGGTGCGCAAACGGCAGCGCGCGCTGCTGACCGCGCGCAGCGTGCCGTACTGCCCGCGGCCGGCAGCGCTGCGCGACTTCGTGCTGCTCGCCTTCGTGGTCGCGATGTCGGTCTGCATGCTGGTCGTCGTCGGCATCGCGGTGTTCGGCTCGTTCGTCAAGGTGTGGCCGTACAACCTGTCGTTCACGCTGAACCACTACACGTACGGTTTCGAGGAAGCGGGCGTGGACCACGCGTACCCGAACAGCGTGAAAATGGCGTTGTGGTGCGCGCTGGTCGGCGCGACCGTCACCTTCGCCGGCGCGTACTGGCTGGAGAAAACGCGCGGGGCCGATTTCCTTCGTCCCGCGATCCGGCTTCAGGCGATGATGCCGATGGCGGTGCCGGGCATGGTGCTCGGCATCGGCTACATCCTGTTCTTCAACCACCCGGCGAATCCGCTCGGCTTCCTGTACGGCACGATGACGATCCTCGTGCTGTCGACCGTCATCCACTTCTACTCGTCGAGCCACCTGACAGCGGTCACGGCGCTCAAGCAGCTCGACAACGAGTTCGAGTCGGTGTCGGCGTCTTTGAAGGTGCCCTTTTACAAGACGTTCTGGCGCGTGACGGTGCCGGTGTGCCTGCCGTCGATCATCGACATCAGCCGCTACTACTTCGTCAACGCGATGACGACGATCTCGTGCGTCGTGTTCCTGTATTCGCCGAAGACGACGCTCGCGGCGATCTCGATTCTGCATCTGGACGAAGCCGGCAACGTCGGCTCGGCCGCCGCGATGGCCACGCTGATCGTCGCGACGTCCGCCGTCGTCACGGCGCTGTTCTTCGTCGCCGAGTGGTGGCTCGTCCGGCGAACGCAGCGCTGGCGCGAAACGACCCGCAGCTAGGACCCGACCCATGATCCGCGGCAACGACCCGATCCTTCTGACCCCCGGCCCACTGACGACCTCGCTCGCGACCAGGCTGGCGATGCTGCGCGACTGGGGATCGTGGGATGCGGCGTTCAACCGGATCACGATGTCGATCTGCCGCGACCTCGTCGACATCGTCGGCGGCGGCGACGACTACGTCTGCGTTCCGATGCAGGGCAGCGGCACGTTCTCCGTCGAGGCCGCGATCGGCAACGTCGTCCCGCGTGCAGGCCGCGTACTGGTGCCGAACAACGGCGCGTACTGCGCGCGCATCGTCGGAATCTGCAAGTACCTCGGGCGCGACGTCGTCGATCTGCCCGTGCCCGAGGATCGGCCGACCACCGCCGCGATCGTCGACGCAGCGCTCGCCGCCGACCCGACGATCACGCACGTCGCGCAGGTCCACTGCGAAACGGGCGCCGGCATCCTCAACGACCTGCCGGGCATCGCGCAGGTGTGCGCCAGGCGCGGCAAGGGGCTCGTCGTCGACGCGATGAGCTCTTTCGCCGCAATCGAGATCGACGTACGCAAGACGCCTTTCGACGCGCTGGTGGCCGCCAGCGGCAAGTGCCTCGAAGGCGTTCCCGGGATGGGCTTCGTGATCGTGAAGAAGTCCGTGCTCGAAGCGAGCGCCGGCAACTCGCACTCGCTCGCGCTCGACCTGTACGACCAGTACGTCTACATGCAGAAGACCACGCAGTGGCGCTACACGCCGCCGACGCACGTCGTCGCCGCGCTGCGCGCCGCGATTGACCAGTTCA
>JBKBSH010000035.1:0-234 GCA_046291795.1 Burkholderiaceae bacterium
GCGAGCGCCTCGGCCGGCTCGAGCACGGGCGCGACACAGGCGTCGACGCGCTCGAAAACGCCGACCCAGTGCGCGATCGGTTGCGAGCGCAGCCGCTCGGCAACTCGCTGCGCCGTTTGCAGCGCGGCGTCCGATCCCGGCGCCTCGCCCAGCGACCAGTGATTGGACTTCAGTTCCGGCAGGCCGATCGCGTCGCAGAACGCCTGCCAGAACTTCGGTTCCAGCGCGCCGACC
>JBKBSH010000035.1:244-11582 GCA_046291795.1 Burkholderiaceae bacterium
ACGCGGTAGCACGGCGCGCCGCCCGTCAGCAGCGAACGCTCGGCGATCGGGGTCGATCCGGCGTCGAGCTGCGCATGCGCGAAGAAGTGGTGCGCGAGCAGTCCGTCGGTCATCGCGACATCGACGTAGCGGCCGATTCCCGTGCGCTGTGCCCCGAGCAGCGCGACGAGCAGCGTCGACAACGCCGACAGCGCGCCGCCGAGCAGATCGCCGAGCTGAAGATTCGGGATCGCAGGCTTGCCTTGCGCGCGGATCTGGTCGAGCACTCCGCTCGTCGCGAGGTAGTTGATGTCGTGCCCGGCCGCCTGCGCGAGCGGGCCGTTTTGTCCGTAACCGGACAGCGAACAGACGACGAGCTTGGGGTTGCGCGCGTGCAGAACGTCCCAGCCGAGCCCGAGTCGCGCCATCACGCCGGGGCGGAATCCTTCGACCAGTGCGTCGGCCGTGTCGACGAGTTTCAGCAGTACGTCGCGGCCGGCGGCGGACTTCAGGTCGATGCGGATCGAACGCTTGCCGCGGTTGACCGCCTCGAAGATCGCGTTGACGCGCGTGCCTTCGCCGTTGTTCACCTGCGGCGGGAAGCCGCGCAGATAGTCGCCTTCTCCGGTGTCCTCGACCTTGATCACGTCGGCGCCGAAGTCCGCCAGATGCATCGTCGCCGCGGGCCCCGGCAGCAGCCGCGTCAGGTCGAGGATGCGCAGCCCGGCGAGCGGCGCGACGGGGTCCGGGTTCATGCGATCGATTCGATTTCGGTCGTCAGTTCCAGCCAGCGGCCTTCCAGCGCGTCGAGCTGCTGCGCCAGTTCGCCGCGACGCATCAGCGGAGCGGCGAGGTGGTGGGCGCGGTCCGAATGTTTGAAGTACGGATCCGCGAGGCGCGCGTCGAGTTCGCGCAGCGCGTCCGACACGCGCGCGATCTCGCCCTCGAGCTTCGCGAGCTTCGCCTGAAGCGGCTTGCGCGCGGCGGCCAGACGCTGCCGTTGCTGCGCTTGCTGCTTCCTCAGTTCGCGCCGGCTCGGCATCGGGTCGTCATCGACGGCGGACTCGGCCTGCCCGCGCCGGCTGGCGAGCACGAGCGCGGCGTAGTCGTCGAGATCGCCGTCGAAGGACGCCAGCCGGCCGTCGTGCACGAGCCACAGCTGGTCGACGGTCGACCGCAGCAGATGGCGGTCGTGCGAGACGAGCAGCAGCGCGCCCTCGAAACTCGACAGCGCCACCGTCAGCGCTTCGCGCGTCTCCAAGTCGAGGTGGTTGGTCGGCTCGTCGAGGACGAGCAGGTTGGGGCGCTGCCACGCGAGCAGCGCCAGCGCGCAGCGCGCTTTTTCGCCACCCGACATCGGTCCGACGGGGCTCGTCGCCATCTCGCCGGCAAAGCGGTAGCTGCCGAGGAAGTCGCGCAACTCCTGCTCGCGCGCGTCGGGCGCGAGCCGGCGCAGCTGCTGCAACGGGCTTTCGTCGGCGCGCAGCTGGTCGAGCTGGTGCTGCGCGAAGTAGCCGATCGCGAGCCCCGCGCCGCGCCGCAGTTCGCCGGCGGCCGGCGCGAGTTCACCCGCGATCGCCTTCACGAGCGTGGACTTGCCGGCGCCGTTGACGCCGAGAATGCCGATCCGGTCGCCGGAGCGGACCAGGAACTTCACGCCGTCGAGGATCGTTCGCGCGCCGTCTGCAGTGGAATACGCCAAGCGCAGGTCTTCGGCGTCGATCAGCCGCTCGGGGAGCTTGCGCGGCTCGAGGAATTCGAAGCGCCACTCGCGCCGCGCGCGCACCGGCTCGACCGCTTGCAGCCGCTCGAGCATCTTGATGCGGCTCTGCGCCTGGCGCGCCTTGGTCGCCTTGGCGCGAAAGCGGTCGACGAAGCGCTGCAGATGCGCTGCGGTGCGCTCGTACGTTCTGGCCGCCGCCTCCTGCTGACGCCGCTGCTCGATCCACGCGGCCTCGAAGGCGCTGTAGTTGCCCGCGTAGCGGCGGATCGTGCCGTCGGCGACGTGCCAGATCGCGGTCGCGCAACGGTCGAGGAATTCGCGGTCGTGCGAGATCAGCAGCACGGTCGCTTCCTGGCGCTTGAGCCAGGATTCGAGCCAGATCACCGAGTCGAGGTCGAGATGGTTGGTCGGCTCGTCGAGCAGCAGCAGGTCGGCCGGCCGCAACAGCGCGCGGGCGAGCGCGAGCCGGTTGCGCCAGCCGCCGGAAAATTCCGCGACGCGCCGCTGCGCGTCGCGCTCGGCGAATCCCAGGCCGTGCATCACCGACTTGGCCTGCGCGACGATCGCCCCTTCGTTCAGCTCCGCGAGTGCCGCGTGCGCATGCGCAGCCGCGAGGTCGTCGCGCCCCGCGAGCGCCTGCTGCAGTTCGGCGCGCGCCGCCGTCAGAGGCGCATGCCCGGCGAGCACGTAGTCGAGCGCGGTTTCGTCGACAGCGTCGATGTCCTGTGCAACGTGCGCGATGCGCTCCGGCGCGGGCGCCTCGAGATGGCCGCTCTCCGGCGCCAGTTCGCCCAGGATCGCGGCAAACAGCGAAGACTTTCCGCTGCCGTTGGCGCCGACGAGCCCGATCCGCTCGCCCGGCGGGGCGATCAGCGAGACGTTGCGGTACAGAATGCGCGCCCCGCGAGCGAGCGCGAGGTCGGTGAGGCGAAGCATCTAGCCCGGATCTTTCACGGGGGACGCGGGAGTTGCGCGGATGCCGGGGCGAGCCAGGTTGCGCGAGAGGGGCGCAGTCAAAGGCTGGTGGGCCTTTGCGAGCACTTGAGCGCAAGATGGCCGGCGCGGCGCCGCGCAAGCCCGCGTGGCCCCGACGGTACCAACTGGATCGGCACCTCGCGGGCCCGAAACTGCCGATTCACCGAGACGGAACGTACGCATACGGGGCGACCTCGTGAAAAATCCGGGCTAGATCGGCGTGCGGATCGCGGGCCGCGACCGGTGCCGGGCCATCCGCGTCACGGCAGGTCCTCGTGTCTGACGAGGAAGACCATGTCGTCGCCGGCGCTCGTGGTGAGCCAGGTCATCGGGATGTCCTTGAACTGCTGCTCGACGGTCGCGCGTTCGCCGCCGACTTCGACGATCAGCACCCCCCCGCGCTTCAGATGGCTGCGCGCCTCGCGCAGCAGCCGCTTGATCACGTCCATGCCGTCGGCGCCGCCAGCCAGCGCGAGCCTCGGCTCGTGCGTGTACTCCTTCGGCAGTTTGCTCATCGACGCGTCGGTGACGTACGGCGGATTGCACAGGATCACGTCGTAGCGCCGGTCCGGCAGCGCGGCGAACAGGTCCGACTTGACCAGGCGGATCCGGCTTTCGAACCCGTAGTCGGCGACGTTGCGCTTGGCGACCGCGAGCGCGTTGCCGGACACGTCGACCGCGTCGATCTTCGCGCGGGGAAAGACGTCGGCGGCGATCACCGCAAGGCAGCCCGATCCGGTGCACATGTCGAGCAGCTCGGTCACGTCGTTCGGGTCCTGCACCCATGGATGCAGCGCGTCCTTCAGCAGCTCCGCGATGAACGAGCGCGGCACGATCGCGCGTTCGTCGACGTAGAACCGGTAGCCCTGCAGCCAGGCCTCCTGAAGCAGATAGGCGGCGGGGACGCGCTTCTTGACGCGCCGTTCGATCAGTTGCAGCAGCGTGTTGATCTCGGCGTGCGTCAGATAGGCATCGAGAAAAACGTCGAGACGCTCGATCGGCAGCTTCAGCGCGCGCATCACGATGAAAGCGGCTTCGTCGAACGCGTCGATCTGGCCGTGGCCGAAGAAGATGTCGGCCTCGTTGAACCGCGTCACCGCGAAGCGCAGCACATCGCGCAACGTGCGCAGATTGGCCTGGGCGTCGATGTTGGACATCGTTGTCGTTCAGCCGAGCAGCAGCTCGAGCGTGCGCCGGTAGACGTTCTTCAGCGGCTCGAGATCGTCGACGCGGATGTTCTCGTCGATCTTGTGGATCGACGCGTTCGGCGGTCCGAACTCGACGACCTGCGGGCAGATGGTCGCGATGAAGCGACCGTCCGACGTGCCGCCGGTGGTCGAAAGCTGCGCCTCGACACCGGCGCACTCCGCGATCGCGCGGCGAATCGCGCCGACCAGCGCGCCCGGCTGCGTCAGGAACGGCTGCGCACCGACGGTCCAGGCGATGTCGTGATCGAGGCCGTGCCTGCGCAGGATCGCTTCGATTCGATCGATCAGCGCCTCGGCCGTCGACACCGGCGCGAAGCGCAGGTTGAATTCGACCTCGCATGTGCCGGGGATCACGTTCGACGCGCCGGTGCCCGCACGAATGTTCGACACCTGCAAGGTCGTCGGCGGGAAGTGCTCGTTTCCGCGATCCCACTCGGTTGCGACGAGTTCGGCGAGCGCGGGGGCCAGTTCGTGTACGGGGTTGCGGGCCAGGTGCGGGTACGCGACGTGGCCCTGCACGCCCTTGACCGTGAGTCTGCCCGACAGCGATCCGCGCCGGCCGTTCTTGATCGTGTCGCCGAGGCGGTCGACCGAGGTCGGCTCGCCGACGATGCAGAAGTCGATCGCCTCGTTGCGCGCGGCGAGCTTCTCGACGACCGCCACGGTGCCGTCGGTGGCCGGGCCTTCCTCGTCGGAGGTCAGCAGCAGCGCGATCGACCCGCGATGCGCGGGTTGCGCGCGGACGAACTCCTCAGCCGCGACGACGAACGCGGCGATCGAGCTTTTCATGTCGCTCGCGCCGCGCCCGTACAGCCGGCCGTCGCGCAGCGTCGGTTCGAACGGGTCGGAGTGCCACTGTTCGCGCGGCCCGGGCGGGACGACGTCGGTGTGCCCGGCGAAAACGACGTTCGGCCGCGTCGCGCCGCGCCGCAGCCAGGCGTTGCTGACGCCGTTGCGGTCGATCCGTTCGGCGCGGAAGCCCAGCGGCGCGAGGCGTTGCGCGACGAGTTCCTGGCAGCCGTCGTCGGCCGGCGTGACCGAGCGGCGGGCGATCAATTCACGGACGAGTTCGAGCGTCTCGGACACGGGCGATGCGGGGAGAAAAGGCCCCGCATTATCCGTGATCCATTGCCCGTTGTCCGTTCACCGGCGCAGCGCCACGTACGGCGCTCGAGCCGGCGCATCGCGCGGCCGGCGGGCGACGGGTCAGATGTTCAGCGTGAACTCGGAAAACGACGACGTGTCGTTCGCGGCCTTTTTCGGCTGCTGCACCGGCGTGCTGGGCTTGCCGGCGTTGTTGATCAGCCACAGCAGATTGTTCTTCGAGTCGGCCGCGGCAAGCGCGTCCTCGCGCGTGACGACGTCCTTCTGCAACAGCGTGTACAGGCTCTGCTCGAACGACTGGCTCTCGGGCGCAAGGCTTTGCTCCATCGCTTCCTTGATTCCCGAAACGTCGCCGCGCTCGATCAACGCGGTCATCTGGCCGGCGTTCATCATCACCTCCACCGCGGGGACCCGCCCGCCCTTCCTGGAACGTACCAGTCGCTGCGAAACGACCGCCTTGAGCGATGCGGCGAGGTCCTCGAACAGCGCCTGCCGGGTCTCCGGCGTGTAGAAACTGATCACCCGGTTCAACGCGTGCGCGCTGTTGGTCGCGTGCATCGTCGCGACGACCAGATGCCCGGACATCGAGTAGGCGAGCGCGGCGGCCATCGTCTCGCGGTCGCGGATCTCGCCGATGAACAGCACGTCGGGGGCCTGACGCATCGCGTTGCGCAGCGCGGTGTCGAGGCTCCTGGCGTCGGTGCCGATCTCGCGCTGGTTGATGATCGACTTCTTGTTGCGGAACAGGAACTCGATCGGATCCTCGAAGGTGAGGATGTGCCCGGTGATCAGTTCGTTGCGATGGTCGAGCATCGACGCGATCGACGTCGATTTGCCCGAACCGGCGGCGCCGACCACGAGGATCAGTCCGCGCCGCTCCATGATCAGGTCCTTCAGCACGTCGGGCAGCATCAGCTCGTCGAGCCGCGGGATTTCGTGCGGGATGTAGCGGACCACGGCCGAGACCGATCCGCGCTGCATGAAGGCGCTCAAACGGAAGCTGCCGACGCCGGCGATCGGCAGTCCGATGTTCAGTTCGCGCGTTTCCTCGAGCTCGCGAAACTGCGCGTCCGTCAGTCGCTCGGCGAGCAGGCTGACGATGGCTTGCGGCGCCAGCCGCTCCTGGTTGATCGGCACGCACACGCCGTTGATCTTGATCGTGATCGGCGAGCCGACCGCCAGATAGAGGTCGGAGGCGTTCTTTTCCGCCATCAGGTGGAACAGTCGCTCGAGTGCCATCGACGTCTCCGGGTCAGCACTCGGGGACGATACGCATCGCCCCGCACCCCGTGAAGTCCCGCGATCGGGCGAATAGCGACATCTTGCCCGTTGAACTCCGCCGAACTCAGCGGCTTGCGCCGGCCTCGCGCAGCAGGTCGTTGATCGCCGTCTTCGCGCGGGTCTGCGCGTCGACGCGCTTGACGATCACCGCGCAGTACAGGCTGTACTTTCCGTCGGCCGAGGGCAGGCTGCCCGAAACGACGACCGACCCGGCCGGCACCCGGCCGTACGTGACCTCGCCGGTGGCGCGGTCGTAGATCTTGGTGCTCTGGCCGATGTACACGCCCATGCTGATCACCGAGTTTTCTTCGACGATCACGCCTTCGACGATTTCCGAGCGCGCGCCGATGAAGCAGTTGTCCTCGATGATCGTCGGGCCGGCCTGAAGCGGCTCGAGCACGCCGCCGATGCCCACGCCGCCCGACAGATGGACGTTCTTGCCGATCTGCGCGCACGAGCCGACGGTCGCCCAGGTGTCGACCATCGTGCCTTCGTCGACGTAGGCGCCGATGTTGACGTACGAGGGCATCAGCACGACGTTCCTGCCGATGAACGCGCCGCGCCGGACCATCGCGGGCGGAACGACGCGAAAGCCGCCTGCCGCGAAATCGCCCGCCGAGTAGCCGGCGAACTTGCCGGGCACCTTGTCGTAGTAGCGCGTGTAGCCGCCCGACTCCATCACCCGGTTGTCCTGCAGCCGGAACGACAGCAGAACCGCCTTCTTGACCCACTGCTGCACGACCCATTGCCCGGCGCGTTTCTCGGCGACGCGCAGCTCGCCTGCGTCGAGGCGGGCGAGTGTCTCGTCGACCGCGCGGCGCACGTCGGCCGGAGCGTTCGCGGGGTTCAGTTCCGAGCGGCGCTCCCATGCGCCTTCAATGATGTGCTGGTCAGTCATCGGGACCTCGACAGGTTTTCGGTGAATTCCGCGATCCGCTGCGCGGCGTCGAGCACCTCGTCGACGCCTGCCACCAAGGCGATCCGCACGAACCCGGCGCCCGGGTTCAGTCCGTCGCTGTCACGCCCGAGGAAACTGCCCGGCAGTACCGTGACGTTGCGCTCGGCGAAGAGGCGGCGCGCGTACTCCGCATCGTCGATCGGGGTACGCGCCCACAGGTAAAACGCCGCTTCGGGCATCGCGGTCTGCAGCGCGCGCGCGACGATCGGCGTGGCCCGCGCGAACTTGGTCGCGTACAGCCTGCGGTTGTCGCGAACGTGCGCCTCGTCGTTCCATGCGGCGATGCTCGCGGCCTGCGCCGGCGGGCTCATCGCGTTGCCGTGATAGGTTCGATACAGCAGGAACTTCTTCAGCAGCGCCGGATCGCCGGCGACGAAACCCGAGCGCAGTCCCGGCACGTTCGAGCGCTTGGACAGGCTGCCGAATGCGACGAGGCGCGCAAAGCCGTGTCGGCCCAGCGCATGCGCCGCCTGCAGGCCGCCCAGCGGAGGGCGCCCTTCGTCGAAATAAATTTCCGAATAGCACTCGTCGGACGCGATGACGAAGCCGTAGCGATCCGACAGCGCGAACAGCTCGCGCCATTCGTCGAGCGTCATCACGCGCCCGGTCGGATTGGCCGGCGTGCAGACGTAGACGAGCTGCACGCGGCGCCACTGCCCCGGCGTCACGCGCTCGAAAGCCATCCGAAAGCCGTTTTCGGGCGTGGTCGGCAGAAACAGCGGCTGCGCGCCGGCAAGCAGCGCCGCGCCCTCGTAGATCTGATAGAAGGGATTCGGCAGGATGACGAGCGCGTCGCGCGTACGGTCGACGACCGCCTGCGCGAAGGCGAACAATGCCTCGCGCGAGCCGTTGACCGGCAGCACTTGCGTGCCGGGATCGACCGCGGGCAGTCCGAACCGGCGCGCGATCCACGCGGCGATGGCCTCGCGCAGCTCGGGTGCGCCGATCGTGCTCGGGTACTGCGCGAGCCCGGGCAGCGCTTTCGTCAAAGCCTCGAAGATGAACGGCGGCGTGGCGTGCTTCGGTTCGCCGATCGACAGATTGACGTGCGGCAGATGTGCGGGTGGCGCCGCCCCCGCCAGCAGCTCGCGCAGCCGCTCGAACGGATACGGCTGCAGCTTGCCCAGGTCCGGATTCATCCGCGCGTGCTCGACTGGACCGGGAAGGCGCCGAGCTCGACGTACGGCGCCGGCTTCCAACCGCGCTTGCGGTGCTCGGCGACGACGGTCGTGAAGATGCCGCCGCGCACGTACCAGCGGGCGGTCAGCCGCAGGAAGCGCGGCGCCAGCGCGCCGACGAGGTCGTCGACGATGCGGTTGGTCACCGCTTCGTGGAAGACGCCCTCGTCGCGGTACGACCACATGTACAGCTTGAGGCTCTTCAGCTCGACGTTGCGCCGGTGGGGCACGTAGTCGAGGATCATCGTCGCGAAGTCGGGCTGGCCGGTCAGCGGGCACAGGCAGGTGAACTCGGGGACCTCGATGTGGACCAGGTAGTCGCGCGCCGGCGCGGGATTGGCGAAAGTGTCGAGTTTTCGGGTCGGCCGCGTGGCCATCGAAGCGCTCTGCGTCTCGGCTTCGCGCACGAAGCCGGAAGGAAAAAGGTCGGCTGTATTATACGAAGCCATCGTGATCACCCGACGCGGCGCTTCGCTCCCGCATCCGCGCGCGTCGTAACTCCCGGAAGCTCCAAGGTGCGTCTTCGGCAGATCAAACTCGCCGGCTTCAAGTCGTTTGTCGATCCGACCCACATCGACGTCCCCGGCAGCCTCGTCGGCGTCGTCGGCCCCAACGGCTGCGGAAAGTCCAACGTCATCGACGCGGTGCGCTGGGTCCTCGGCGAGTCGAAGGCCGCCGAGCTGCGCGGCGAGTCGATGCAGGACGTGATCTTCAACGGTTCGGCGAACCGCAAGCCGGCGGGCCGGGCGAGCGTCGAACTCGTGTTCGACAACTCGCATGGCCCTGATCGACGCCCCCTCGGCGGCGAATGGGGCAAGTACGCCGAAATCTCGGTCAAGCGCGTGTTGACGCGAGACGGCGCTTCCAGCTACTTCATCAACAACCAGGCCGTGCGCCGGCGCGACGTGCAGGACATCTTCCTCGGCACGGGGCTCGGCCCGCGCGCGTACGCGATCATCGGTCAGGGCATGATCACGCGCATCATCGAGGCGCGCCCGGAGGAGCTGAGGGTCTTTCTCGAAGAGGCGGCAGGCGTATCGAAATACAAAGAGCGCCGGCGCGAGACCGAGAACCGGCTCGCCGACACGCGCGACAACCTGACGCGCGTCGAAGACATCCTGCGCGAACTCGACGCCAACATCGCCCGGCTCGAGCAGCAGGCCGAGGTCGCGCGCAAGTACCGCGATCTGAAGTCGGCGCACGACGGGCAGCAGCAGTTGCTGTGGGCAAGCCGCAAGCGCGAGGCCGAGGCCGAGCGCGAGAAGGTCGCTCGCGACGTCGAAGCGCGCAGCGCCGCGCTCGAGGCGCACGTCGCCGAGCTGCGCGCCACCGAGCGCATGCTCGAGGAGGTGCGCGCCGCGCACTATGCGGCGTCGGACGCGGCGCACGCCGCGCAGGGCGAAGTGCTGCAGGTCAACGCCGAGATCGGCAAGCTCGAGTCCGAGATCCGCATGATCGCCGACGGCAGAACGCGGCTGGCGGCACAGATCGAAACGCTGGCCGCCACGCGCGAGCGGCGGCTGCGCGAGGCCGAGGACCTGAATGCGCGCGCCGCCGACCTCCAACGTCAGATCGAAGCGGGCGGACAGCGCCTGCAGGCGGCCGCCGCACAGTGCGTCGAGCACGAAGCCGGGCTGCCGACGCTGCGAACCGAGTACGAGACGGCGCGCGATGCGTTGTCGGCCGCACGTGCCGAGGCCGCGCTCGCCGAGCAGGCGATCGAATCCGCAGCCTCCGAGCAGCGGGCGTTCGACCGCGAACTGCGTTCGCTGCAGTCGCGCCGGGAGCGGCTGCAAGAGGAGAAGGCGCACCTCGGATCGCCCGACGAGCAGCGGCTCGCCGCACTGAAGTCCGACATCGCGCGGCTGGAAGCCGAACTCGCGGCGACGACGCAGCGACTGCAGCAGGCGGAAACGCAACTTGCGCAGGCGCAGGGCGAACGGCAGGGTCTGCTCGAGACGCGCACGCGCGAGGGCGAAGCGCTCGCGAAGCTGCAGGCGCGGCTGCACGCGCTTCGGGAGCTGCAGGCCAACGTCGAAGCGGACGAGCGCCTCGATCCGTGGCTGCGCGCGCAGGGGCTCGAAAACCTGCCGCGGCTGTTCCGCAAGATGCACGTCGAGCCGGGCTGGGAGACGGCTTTCGAGGCGGCGTTGCGTGAGCGGATCGAAGCGATCGAGGTCGGTCGCCTCGACACGCTCGCCGGGCTCGCAACCAACGCGCCGCCGTCGCAGGTCACGTTCTATGCGTCCGCCGGCGCCGTCGCCGCACCCGCTGCAGCGACCGGCCTGGTCCGGCTCGCGGATCGTGTGCGCGGCCACGACGCCGCGCTCGCCGCGGTGATCGGCGACTGGCTGGCGAACGTGTTCGTCGCAGACGACGTCGGACAGGCGCTCGCGCGCCGCTCCGAGCTGCCACCGGGCGGGCAGTTCGTCACCCGGGCCGGGCATCGCATCTCGCGCTATTCGGTACGGTTTTACGCGCAGGACGACCGCAAGGCGGGGTTGCTGGCACGTCGTCAGGAGATCGAAAACCTCGAGCGCGAATTGCGCGCGCAGAAGCTGATGGTCGAGCAGGCCGACGCTGCGTTCACCCGCTGTGAGGCCTTGCTGCGCAGCGCGCAGGAGCAGGCGAACGCCGAACGGAAGTCGGCCGAGCGGTTGCGCTCGCAAGTGCACGCCGCGCAGCTCGAGGCGGTCAGGCTGGGCGAGCTGATCGACCGCGTGCGACATCGCGCCGGCCAGATCGACGACGAGCTCGCCGAAGTCGCTTCGCATGAAGCGCAGTTGCGCGCACACCGCGGCGACGCCGACGAACGCTTCGAGCGGCTCGACCGGGAACTCGCCGCCAAGCAGGAGGCGGTCGAAGCCGCACGCGTTGCGTACGAGGATGCGGACCGGCGCCAGCGCGAAGCGCGCGAGCAGCAGCAGCGGCT
>JBKBSH010000366.1:0-2706 GCA_046291795.1 Burkholderiaceae bacterium
CGGGCTGAAGCGAGCATCGTCTGCGGCTGGCCCGGGCGCACGGGTCGTTCGACAAGGAACGGCGACGGTCGAGGCGTGCCGCGCGGCGCTATTCTTGCCGGCACGGGGGGATTGCCGATGCGGCTGATCAGCGATGCGGAAGTCGCGCAACTCGTCACGATGCGCGAAGCGATCTTCGCGATGACCGCGGCGTTCGAGCAGTTCGGCAACGGCGCCGGCGCGATCGCGCCGCGCGTGCGCGCGACCGCCGAACACAATCAGCGTGGCGCGACGATTTCGGCGATGGGCGCGTCGCTGCCGGCGAGCGGTGTGGCCGGCGCCAAGGTCTACTCGACCGTCGATGGGCGCTTTTCCTTCGTGATCGTGCTGTTCTCCGCGATGACCGGCGAGCCGCTCGCCGCGATCGAAGCCAACGAGATCACGCGCTTTCGGACGGCCGCCGCCAGCGCGGTGGCGATGCGCGCGCTCGCGCGGCGCGACGCGCAGACGCTGGCCATCTTCGGCACGGGCGTGCAGGCGCGTGCGCATGCCGAAGCGTTTCTGCTGACACATCCGTTCGAGCGGGTGCTGGTCGCCGGTCGCGCGGGCGCGCCCGACCTCGCGCACTGGATCGGAACCGAGTTCGGCGTGAAGGCGAACGCGGTCGACGCCGCGGCTGCCGCGCGCGAGGCCGACGTCATCGCCACGTGCACGCGCGCGGTCGAGCCGCTGTTCGACGGCGCGCTCGTGCGCCGCGGCGCGTTCGTCGCGGCGATCGGATCGAGCAACCCGCAGGCGCGCGAGCTCGACGACGCGTTGCTCGCGCGCGCCGATCTGATCGTCGTCGAATGGCTGCCCGCGGCGCAGGCCGAGGCGGGCGAGTTCGTGCGTGCCGCGCCCGGCGCGATCGACCCGGCGCGCGTCGTCGAACTGGGCAAGCTGCTCGTTCACGGCGCCAGGTACGAGCGCAAGGCGAACGACATCGTGGTCTACAAGTCGGTCGGCGTGGGGCTGGAAGACGTCGCGCTCGCACAGCTCGTCTGGCAGCGCGCGCAGTAGGCAGCCGCGGCCAGACGCCGCGGCTGCGGCGCCGCGACGGTCATCGCTTCGCCCGTACGACCTGCGACAGTGATTGACGGACGATCGGCGTTGCCACAGACTGATCAAGCAATTGCTTGGTTGAAACACGGACGGCGGCGCGACACGCAAGCAGGCGCATCGTCCGTGTCCAGCGCGCCATGCCCAGGATCGAATCGCGCATCGACACCGCAACCGGATCGTTCGCCGCCAACCGCGCGCACATGCTGGCGCTGCTCGACGAGCTGGCGGCCGAAGCCCGAACACGCGCGCGCTCGGCGCAGGCGGGACCGCGTTTCGCCGCGCGCGGGCAGCTGCTGCCGCGCGAGCGGCTGGACCTGCTGCTCGATCCCGGCGCGCCGTGGCTGGAGCTCGCGACGCTCGCCGGCTGGTGCCAGGACGACGACGAAGCGGCGCGCACGCCGCAGACGACGATCGCCGGCGGCGGTTCGATCGCGGGCATCGGTTACGTGGCCGGCGCGCGCTGCATGGTGGTGGTCGACGACGCCGGCATCGACGCCGGGGCGCTGCAGCCGCTGGGGCTGGAGAAGTTCCAGCGCGCGCAGGAAATCGCGCTCGAAAACAAGCTGCCGTTCGTGCACCTGGTCGAGTCGGCCGGCGCCAACCTGCTGAACTATCGCGTCGAGCACTTCGTCCGCGGCGGCAAGGGCTTCTATTACCTGGCGCGAATGTCGGCCGCCGGACTGCCGGTCATCGCCGTCGTGCACGGATCCAGCACCGCCGGCGGCGCGTACATGACGGGCCTGGCGGACATCGTGATCATGGTGCGCGGCCGCGCCAAGGCGTTTCTCGCCGGTCCGCCGCTGCTGAAGGCCGCGACCGGCGAGGTCGCCACCGAAGAGGAGCTGGGCGGCGCGGACATGCATGCGACGGTGTCCGGCACCTGCGAGTACCTGGCCGAGGACGACGCGGAAGCGCTCGCGCTCGCGCGCGAGCATCTGGCGCGGCTGCGCTGGCGCGAGCAGAACCTGCCGCTGCCGGCGGCGCCGCCGCCGGCGTACCCGGCCGAGGAACTGCTCGGCATCATGCCCGCGGATCCGAAAAAGCCGGTCGACATGCGCGAGGTGATCGCGCGCATCGCCGACGGCTCCGACTTCCTCGACTTCAAGCCCGACTACGGTCCCGCGACCGTGTGCGGGCACGGTGCGATCGGCGGCGCGCGCGTGGGCTTCGTCACCAACAACGGTCCGATCGATCCGGCCGGTGCGACCAAGGCAACGCACTTCATCCAGCACTGCTGCGCGATGGGTTTGCCGCTCGTGTATCTGCAGAACACGACCGGTTACATCGTCGGCCGGCAGTCAGAGCGCGAAGGCATGATCAAGCACGGCGCGAAGATGATCCAGGCGGTTTCCAACGCGACCGTGCCGCAGGTGACGATCATGTGCGGCGCGTCGTACGGCGCCGGCAACTACGGCATGTGCGGCAGGGCCTTCGGCCCGCGTTTCGTGTTCTCCTGGCCGAACGCGAGGACCGCCGTGATGGGTTCCGAGCAGGCGGCGCTGACGATGGCGATCGTCGCCGAAGAAGGCGCGCGCCGGCGCGGCGCCGCGATTCCGCCCGCGCTGCTGGAGTCGACGAAAGCCAAGATCGTGGAGACCTTCGAGCGGCAGACCCCGGCGTTCTACA
>JBKBSH010000367.1:0-2443 GCA_046291795.1 Burkholderiaceae bacterium
CCCCGCCGCCGCCGCCGCCGCCGCCGCCTCCGCCGCCTCCCGCTGCGCCGCCGCCACCGCCGCCACCGCCCCCGCCGCCACCGGCTCCGCCGAAAGCGGTCAGCGAGAAGGTGACTTTCGCCGGCGACGCGCTGTTCGACACGGGGCGCGCCGAGCTCAAGCCCACCGCGCGCGCGCGTCTCGACGACATGGCCGACAAGCTGAAAAACATCAAGCTCGAGGTGATCGTGATCGTCGGCCACACCGACAGCACCGGAAGCCTCGCGCTGAACCAGCGCCTGTCGCTACAGCGTGCGGAAGCGGTCAAGAAGTACCTGGTCAGCAAGGGCATCGAGCCGAACCGCATCTACACCGAGGGCAAGGGTCCGTCACAGCCGATCGCCGACAACCGCACCCCCGAGGGGCGCGCGAAGAACCGCCGGGTCGAGATCGAGGTCGTCGGCACGCGCACGATCAAGAAATAATTTCGCACGGCGCGAACATCGAGCCCCGCTTCGGCGGGGCTTTTTCTTCGCGCCGAGGATCCGTGCGCGTCGCGGCCGCGACACCCCGGCCGCTACACTCGCCGGCACCGCTCGCCCGCGCGTCATCGCTGCCATGAACCCCAACGTCGATCCCGCAGAACTGCGCAAGTTCGCCGACATCGCGCATCGCTGGTGGGATCCGGACGGCGCGATGGGGCCGCTGCACGCGCTCAACCCGCTGCGGCTCGACTGGATCGACCGCCATGCGCGCCTGTCGGGCAAGCGCGTGGTCGACGTCGGTTGCGGCGGCGGCATCCTCGCCGAAGGCATGGCCGCTCGCGGCGCGCGCGTCACCGGCATCGACCTGTCGAGCAAGCCGTTGAAGGTCGCCGAGTTGCACGCGCTCGAAAGCGGCGCGGACGTCGAGTACCGCGAGATCTCGGCCGAAGCGCTCGCGCGTGAGCAGCCCGGCGCGTTCGACGTCGTCACCTGCATGGAGATGCTCGAACACGTGCCCGATCCTGCGAGCAGCGTGCGCGCGTGCGCAACGCTGGTCCGTCCCGGCGGCTGGGTGTTCTTCTCGACGATCAACCGCAACCCGAAGTCGTTCCTGCTCGCGATCGTCGGCGCCGAGTACGTGCTGCGGCTGCTGCCGCGCGGCACGCACGAGTACGCGAAGTTCATTCGCCCGAGCGAACTGGCCGCCGCGGTGCGCGACGCCGGGCTCGACGTCGTCGAAGTGCTGGGCATGACCTACAACCCGCTGACGAAGAAGTTCGCGCTCGGCCGCGACACGGACGTCAACTACCTCGCTGCCTGCCGCAAGCCCGAATGAGCGAGCCGGCCGTGCCGATCGAAGTCGTGCTGTTCGATCTGGACGGAACGCTGGTCGACACCGCGCCCGATCTCGCGGCCGCGGTCAATCGCCAGCGCCTCGAGCGCGGACTCGCGGAGCTGCCGCTCGAGGCGTTGCGTCCGTTCGCCAGCCACGGCGCGCGCGGGCTGATCGGCCGGGCCTTCGGGCTGGCACCGGGCGAGCCCGATTACCAGCCGCTGCGGCGGCAGTTTCTTGCCTACTACGAGCAGGCGCTGTGCGTGCACTCGCGGCTTTTCCCCGGCATGGACGAGACGCTCGACGCGCTCGAACGCCGAGGCCGACGCTGGGGTGTGGTCACCAACAAGGCGGCTCGCTTCACCGATCCGCTGCTCGCGGCGCTCGGGCTGGCGCAGCGCGCGGCCTGCGTCGTCAGCGGCGACACGACCGCGTTCGCCAAGCCTCACCCCGAGCCGCTGCTGCACGCATTGCGGCTTTGCGGCGGCGTGCCCGCTCGCACTGCCTACGTCGGCGACGATCTGCGCGACGTGCAGGCCGGCCGTGCGGCGGGCGTGGTCACCGTCGTCGCCCGCTACGGGTACCTGAGCGACGGTTCGGACGGCTCTGCCTGGGGCGGCGACTTCGCGATCGCGCAGCCGCGCGGCCTGCTCGAACTGCCGGGCCTGGCGGTCTGAAGCGCGGTTGAAATCCGGCGCCGCGGCCGCAGCTAGCGAGCTACACTGCAATCGCTGGGGGCGACCTGGTTTCGACACGGGGCGCGAAGCAGCGCGGTGCATGCCGAGGGCCAGAGACCTCGTAAATCCATCTGGAAACCTACAAACGCCAACGACGAGCGTTTCGCTCTCGCCGCTTAATCCCGGTGAGACGCTGCACTAGCCGGCCCCTGGGCTAGGTCGGGCAACCGACAGCAGCGACATTGACAGAGGCTGGATGCCGGCGGTGTCGCGACGCCGGACATCGAGACCCAGCGACTGGCCGTGCGTCGGCCTGCCGATCGGCTAAGCGCACGGCGAGACTCAAATAGACCGGCTACGCATGTAGAACTGCCTGTGGAACTCTCGTGGACGCGGGTTCGATTCCCGCCGCCTCCACCAATACCAAGGGCTCGGATGATCTCCGGGCCCTTTTTATTGCGGTCACCGAT
>JBKBSH010000367.1:2453-2702 GCA_046291795.1 Burkholderiaceae bacterium
CGCCGCCTCCACCATCCCTCACGAACTTCGCCTGCGGCGGGTCGAAGCCGCCCGCGGTCGCGCAGACCCTGCGAAGACGACCTCCGGTCCGGCATGGCCGCGAGCTCCAACGCCGGCAGCCACGCGCCGCACACTGCACGGCGTCCGACGCTGATCCTGCGCAAGGAATCGCGACTTCACCGGCTGCGCAGTGCGCCGGCGCGGTGCTAAGTTCCCTCCGGGTAGGGCCAACTCGCATGGAGAAGCACA
>JBKBSH010000368.1:0-2694 GCA_046291795.1 Burkholderiaceae bacterium
GCGGCGCGACGCGTGGGACAAAGAGTTCGTCGCCAAGTGGGTCAACGGCTTCGACGTCGTGCAGAAAGTGGCGATGGCCGACCGCTTCTCGCTGCCCAGCGCGGCCAGGGCGACCGGCGTGCCCGCAGCGAAGCTGAAGGCGGCGGCCGACCTGCTGATCGCCAACCGCGGCCGCACGATGGTGCTGCACGAGAAAGGCATCCAGCACCAGATGGCGGCGTTCGAGAATCAGTTCGCCTATACGACACTGGGCGTCATCCTTGGCAACGTCGGCAAGCCCGGCGCCTGCTGCTCGCGCGCCGGTGGGCATCCGGGCGGCACGTGGTCGTGGCCGGACGAACCGAAGAGCCGCGCGCAAAACCTCGACATCCTCAAGGGGCTGCGCGACGGCAAGGTCAAGTCGATCTGGGCGTTCGGAAGCAACGTCTACAAGCAGGTTCCCGATCTGCGCCGGCACAGGCCGCTGATCGCACAGAGCTTCTTCATCGTGCAGGACCGCATCGTCACCGAGATGAACCAGGACGCCGACGTCGTGCTGCCGGCCGCGACGTGGGGCGAGATCGACGGTGTGCTGACCAGCGTCGACCGGCGCGTGCGTCTGCAACAGAAGTTCATGGACCCGCCCGGCAACGCCAGGCCCGACTGGTGGATCGTCGCGCAGATCGCGAAGAAGATGGGCTATAGGGGCTTCGACTGGAAGTCCGAAAGGGAGCTGTGGGACGAGATCCGGAGCAAGTCCGGCGACATCCGCGACATCACCTGGGACATGCTGCGCGATGCCGGTACCAACGGCGTGCGCTGGCCGTACATCAATGGCAGGAGTGTGGAGCGCTTGTACGGCGACGAGATGGAACAACTGATGGGCAAGCGCTTCTTCAAGAAGGACAACAAGGTCCATCTGGAGGAGATCGAGGCGATCGGCAAGCTCGAACTCGACAAGTTCGAGTGGGGCGAAGTCAACGCGGAATTTCCGTTGATGGCTTTCGACTTCCGCCTCGACGAACTGTGGAACACCGGCTACACGTACTGGGACAAACCGACCGTCTCCTCGCGCGTTCCCGACGCGTACCTGCTGATCCACCCGGACGACGCCCGGTCGAGAGGCATCGCCGACGGTCAATGGGTCAAGCTGCGTTCGCGCCAGGGTGAGTGCCGCGCGAAGGCGCGCGTCACCGACGGCGTGATCGCCGGCAGTGTCGGGATACCCGCGCTGTTTCCGAAGGCCGACCAGGAGTTCAACTACGTGACGCGTGCCACCGTGAGCCCCGTGAACGGCAACTTCGACACCATGGTGGCCGTGCAGGTGGTCAAGGCATGACGCGACGGGGTCCGGCGCCCAAGGACGGCGCCGGACCTGTCAGCGATTTGGCGCGAAGCGGGCGATCAGTTCGGCGCGCCGGTGGGCGCCGGCTTTTTCGAGGATCCGCTTGACCTGGTTTTTCACCGTGTAAAGGCTCACGCCGCGCGCCCTGGCGATCTCCTTGTCGGCCAGGCCCCGGCAGACCTGCTGCAGGATCTCGCGCTCGGTCGCCGACAGCGTGTCGAGCAGCGCTTGATCGTGAACGCCCTGGGCTGCCTCGGGCACGGTCGGGTCTGCATGAACCACGCACACGGCCGCTCGCGCCGCGTCGACGGACTGCGGATCGAGTTGCCCGCTCAGGCGGCCGATGGCAAGCCGCATCAGCCGATCGCGTCTTCTGCAGGCGAAGACATGAAAGACCTCGGTCCGGCCGCGCAAAGCGACGAGCACATCCTGCGTGTCGAAGTTGCCGGCCGACACCACCGCCGCCCGCAGGCTTTCGAGTTCCGACGCGTTCAGCCCTTCTTGCCGGATCAACCGCGCCGCGGCGCCGTCGGCGCAGTCGAACCACGCCGCTGCGCCGACACCGCACATCCGTCGCAGATACACCGTCGCGGTCAGCAAGTAGGCGTGCTCGTCACCTGACGAGCGGCGCAGACCGGCGAAGAAGCTCAGCGCCACCGGCGAAGGCAGGCGCGGCAGCGGCGTAAAGCGCAGCGCGAGCAGCGAGCGCCGCGCGCCGAAACTGATCGGTCGCAACTCCGCGAGTACGGGCAGCGGGGCGTCGGTGCCTTGTTTCAGGTGCCACAGCCCGGTCGTGCGGTCCGGCAGATACGCATCGACGGATGCCCAGCAGCAGGGGCCGTCCTTGGTCGGTGTGGGCAGCAGCATCGCCTCGCAGTGATCGCTCCCCCGGCAATGCCCGTGAGTGACGAGCGCCTGCAAGGCGCGGCTGCGAAAGACCACCTTGCGATCGCTGTTGACCACGAGCAGCGGCTCCGCCAGTTCGGCGAACAGCTCGAGCAGCAACGCGGAGCGCGAATCGCTCAGCAGTTCGTCGTTGTCGCGGTCCGCGGCGAGATCGACGGTTTCGGAAAGCTTCATTTCGGACCCGAGACCCTGGGTCGGCGGTTGCGCTCGCCGCGGCGCGTGTGGGACGCGCGCGGCGCGAATGGGCCATGACATGCGCATTGTCCGACGGATTCCGGACATCGCCAAGGCTGCGAGCGCATGCCGCGTGCAGCACATTCGCGGACGCTTTGGTTCGCGCCGCGACGAGGCGGCGGGCGAGCGAATGTCGCACCGCAGGCCGCACCGAGCCCGGATATTTCACGAGGTCGCCCCCGTATGCGGTCATTGCCGAGCTTCGACAGGCACTTGCAGCACGCGGGCCG